>CAJTVM010000159.1 GCA_910579595.1 uncultured Oscillospiraceae bacterium | reverse complement strand
TCCTGGACGGCGGGCCGCTCGAAGTTGGTCCCGCTGTACCCGTTGTCGATGAACTCCAAGACCTCTACATTCTTAAGGCCCTCCATAGCATCAACGTATTGGTGGAGCGCGTTTTTCTGGTTCTCAATGCTGAAACTGCCCACCTTGCTGTCCTCGGTGGAGAGCCGGATATAGAGGGCGATCACATAGGAAACCATGCCGCTATTCACTTCCCAGTACCTCCCTCACACGCTCAAAGCCGCTTTCAAAGGAAAAGTCAATGGAAACATCCTCCGGGCCGTTTACCGTGACACGCTGAATCAGTTGGTTTACCAGCAGGGCGGAAAGGGCCGTGTCTTTGTCCATCGCAGCCAGCTTGTCGGCCATGCTGGTGTACTGCTCCACCTGCCGCTCCAATTCGGCCTGTCGGGCCTGAAGCTGCTGAACTCGTTCCACCGCGCCGCTGATCTTCCCGCTGTAATCCTCCCGCAGCTCCAGATATTCCGCTTTGGTCAGGATCCCCTTGACAAAACTCTCATACAGGCCAGCAAGAAGGGCCTTGTATTTCTGCGTTTCTTGCCCCAGATCGGCAATTTTCTGATCCACCTGGGCTTTCTGGGCGGCGATTTTGCCGTCACAGCGTTTCAGCCGTAGTGCTTCCCCCATCATGACCTCGGCTTTCTGCCGGATGATGGTGAGAATCGCGTTGAACAAATCAGGCTCCCGGACATATACCTTGGCTTCACAGGCTCCTTTGCCAATTCGGTCATTGGAAATACAGTGGTAAACATAGTAGCCGCATTGATGCCGCTGGCGGTGGAGATTTTTGCCGCAGCACCCGCAGAACACACGCCCCCGCAGGATGTTTTCGGTATAGGGAACCTTTTTCGCCGGGGACTTCCCCCTCTGTGCCGCCTTTTCCCGGACGGCCTGGGCCTTTGCGAATACTTCCCGGCTGACCAGCGGCTCATGGGTATTGCGTACCACGATCCAGTCTGCCGGCTTAGTGGCAACCTGCTTATGGCCCACATTGGTGTGCTTGCCCTGCACCATATCGCCGGTGTAGACCTGATCCGCCAGAATCTTCCCCACGGTCCGGGTCTGCCACTTGCCGCTGCCAGCCAGTTTGTTATCATAGCTGAACAGGCCGCAGGACGCATGATAGTAGCCGGGGGTTATAATACCGCCCTCGTTCAGCCGCTTCACAATTTCATTCAGTGCAGCGCCCTCGACCGTCCACTGAAAAATCTGCCGGACAATGGGGGCCGTGTCCTCGTTGACCAGCAGACGGTGGCAGTTGGCCGGATCCTTCCGGTAGCCGTAGGGCGGACGCGCCCCCACAAACTCCCCGTCCCGCATGGCCTGGTTCTGCTGTGCCCGGACCTTCTTACTGATGTCGGTGGCATAAGCCTCGTTTATCATGTTTTTCAGAGGTACAATCAGGTGATTGCCGCTGTTTTCGGAATCCTCGCTGTCGAATTGGTCATTGACGGCGATAAAGCGCACTCCATGGAGGGGAAAATACTTCTCAATATAGTACCCGGTGTCGATGGTGTTCCGGCCCAGGCGGGAGAGGTCCTTGACCACGATGCAGTCAATTTTGCCGCTCTCCACATCCGCAAGCATCCGCTGAAAGGCTTCCCGCTCAAAGGTCCGGCCCGTGATGCCGTTGTCGGTGTAGATTTCCGTGATCTCAATGTCTGGGCACAGGGCAATGTACGCCTCCATGATCTGCCGCTGGGTTTCCAGAGAATCGCCCCGCTTGCCGTTGAACTCCACTGACAGCCGCACATAGAGCGCTGCCCGCCAAACCTTCATCGCGGGCTGTTTCGGGGCTTCCAGCACCGCGACATTTTTTCTGCTTTTCCGCGCCATTTATGCCGCCTCCTGTTCCGCCGTTGCCAGCGTATCCAGAATTTCCCTCAGCTCGGGGGTGAGTTTTCCCAGCCGCTCCAGCCGCTTCAGCACCTTGACAAACTCAATTTGATAGCGAAAGGTGATTACCAGTTCACGCTTGCCTACCGCCCGGATGGACTGCACCATGGCCACCACCGCCCGCCGATCCAGCGTGGTCATGGCGGAAAATTGCTTGAAATGCTGGGTCCACCGCAGGCGGGAGCTGCTGTTGTTCGTCACCAAATCCATTTCAACCCGCAGACGGTCAATGGCCTCCTGCGCCTGCTCCGCCCGTCCTGTGTAGAGGTTTTTCAAATCCTGATAGTCCTTTTTGCTGATCAGATTGCTGATGAAATTTTCGTAGAGTGTGGCCTTGAACTGGCGGGCTTCTTCCAGTTTAACCTCGTTATCCGCGATCTGCGCTTTGAACTTGGCGATTTCCTCCTGATTGATTTGCTCCTCGCTGATGCTGTCCAGCAGCTCGTCCAGGGAGACAACGTGCCGGATGTGGGCTTGCAGGCTGACCAGAACGCAGTCGATCAAATCAGCCTCCTTCAGCATGACCGGGTGGGCGCAGCCCTTTTTCTTCCCGGTAGGACAGTGATAATAGATGTACTTCTTGCCCTTGACCGTGTTGGTTTTTCGGGTCATGCGCCCGCCGCAGCAGCCGCACACCAGCAGGCCGGAGAACAGGTAAACCGCATCGCCGTCCGGAGCCGTCCGGGTGTCCAGGCTGGAGATTTTCTGAACCAAATCAAAATCCCGCTTCCGGATGATGGGCTCATGGGCGTTCTCAATGCGGATCCATTCCTCCACCGGCTTTTGAATGATGTTTTTCAGCTTGTGGTTGTGGGTTTCCTGCCGCCCCTGCAACAGAACGCCAGTGTAGGTTTCCTCCCGCAAAATGCGGATCACCGCACGGGCGGACCACTTGGCGTCCGGCACGTCTGCAAAACCTCCGGTGGGGTGGGGCAGGCCCCGGCTGTTCTTGTAGGCCATGGGGGAGAGGACGCCCAGCCGGTTCAATTCCTCCGCGATATGCTTGGCGCTGGCCCCGTCAATGCGGCGGCGGTAGATGTCCCGCACCACGCGGGCGGCGTCCTCATCAATGAGAAGGTGGTTTTTATTTTTCGGGTCTTTCCGGTAGCCGTAGATGGGACAGGCCCCCACATAGTCCCCGTTCTGCCGCTTGGTCAGCAGGGCGCTGCGGGTTTTCACGGAAATATCCCGGCAATAGGTATCGTTCAGCAGGTTTTTCAAGCTGATATGCAGATCATCGCCGTTCTGCTCGTTGGCGGTGTCGATGCCGTCATTGATGGAGATGAAGCGGACGCCGTAGGCGGGGAACACCTGCCGGAGATAGCGTCCGGTTTCGATGTACTCCCGGCCCAGGCGGGACAGGTCCTTGACGATCACGCAGTTAATCTTGCCGGAAACAATGTCGTTCATCATTTCCTGGAAGGCCGGACGGTCGAACAGAACGCCGCTGTAACCGTCGTCCACCCGCTCCGACACCAGTTTAATATCCGGATGAGCCGCCACAAAATCCTCGATCAGTTTTTTCTGGTTGGCAATGCTGTCGCTTTCCGCGCTGCGGTCGGCGGAGTAAGACAGGCGCAGATATGCGTCACCTTTATATTTAGGCATAAAAAGTCACTCCTTTGCATCACGGACTTACCCCGCGATGAAACGAGTGACTGGATTATCCTTATGAAGTTCTTTTTCCAGTCACAAGTATAGCACACCTCCACGGGCAAGTCAACACATTAAAGCACTAAATCAGAATCTGTTTTAAGCAGTCCTCCAGGGACACGCCGTTGTGGGCAAACCGCGCCCGGACGGTGAATTTGCCGCATTTGAAGCAGTAGGGATTTTTGATCTGCCGGAGAAATTCGGCGATCCGCTCCTCCTTGGGGAGCTTCGGATCCACGGATATCTCCCGAATATCGGCCAGAGGGACACCGGCAGGGGAGTGGGTCGAATTTTGAGTCGTTATCAATGTTCTCAACCTCCTGGTAAATGGGTTTGCGGTTTATGTAATGTTCAGCCCCTGAAGCGGTAGGTGAGCTTCCGGCCCCCGCGCTGCTGGCTGTTGTATTTGTTGAGAATCACCCGGGCGAACCGCAGGGCCGCTTTGTTGGTGGAGAAATCCGATTTGCTCCGCCGGATGATCTCCTCCGGGGCCACGGCGGACAGCCGTTTGATGAAAATCTCATCGTCCAGCTCCGTCTCGTAGGTTTTCAAAAACAGCGCCATGCCGGACAGGATGGAGGCATTGAGGGAAGCGGGGGTACCATGCCACGTTTTGGCAATCAGCCCCAGCATCCGGGAGAAAGACGCGCCGCCCAGCAGGTGATAGGCGCTGATCACAGCGCGGGTGGCCTCGATCTCGAAGGGCTCCCCGGTGGGCTTGTCCAACGCCCAGACAAAGCCGGCCTCATCCAGCAGGCGCTTGATCTCAATGATCTCCGCGTCCGCACCGGATTCCACCAGAGCTTTGGTGGCGTGGG
>CAJTVM010000158.1 GCA_910579595.1 uncultured Oscillospiraceae bacterium | reverse complement strand
TGTCCCAGTCGAAGTCGGCGGTGGTGGCCTCCTGGATGGCGGAGTGGGCCCGGTCATAGATGCAGACGCTGCCCCGCTGGGAGGCGCCCTTCTCGTTGAAGTAGATGCCCACCCGGCCGCCGCCGCGGACGATCATGGACGTGTCCACGCCGTACCGCCGCAGGGAGTTCACCGCCGCCTGCCCGATGGCGTGGGCGGGCAGCTTGGTCACAAAGGCCGCGTCCAGGCCGTAGTTCGCCAGCGACACGGCCACGTTGGCCTCGCCGCCGCCGAAGGAAAATTCCAGGTGGTCGGCCTGGACAAACCGCTCGTAATTGTAGGGCTGGAGCCGGATCATCAGCTCGCCGAAGGTCACAATCTTTGCCATATTACTGCCTCCAATCGAATGTGTGCCTGGTTTTGTTGTCGTTCCCGCCCCTTCGGGGCGGGAACGACATTACGCACCACGGGCCTCCTTGACAATTTCCACAGACTTTTTGCACAGCTCGGTGATCTCGTCCCACTTGTTGTTGTCGATGAGGTCGGCGGTGACCATATAGGACCCGCCGCAGGCGCAGATGACAGGCGCCTTGATATACTCCGCCAGGTTCTTCAGGGAGATACCGCCGGTGGGCATGACCTTGAACATGGGGAAGGGGGCGCTCATGGCCTTGATCTTCGCCAGCCCGCCGGACTGCTCCGCCGGGAAGAATTTCAGCACTTCCAGCCCCAGCTTGTAGGCGGTGTGGTAATCCGTGGGGGTGGTGCAGCCGGGGTAGATGGGCAGGTTCTTGGACTGGCAGTACTTCACGATCTCCGGGTCCAGGCCGGGGGTGACGATGAACTTGGCCCCCGCCGCCAGCGCCTCGTCCACCTGGGCGGTGGTCAGCACGGTGCCCGCGCCCACCAGCATATCCGGGCAGGCTTCCGCCATCAGCCTGATGGCCGTAGCCGCCCCCGCCGCCCGGAAGGTGACCTCCGCCACCGGCACGCCGCCGGCGCACAGGGCTTTCGCCAGGGGCGCGGCGTCCCGCTCCGGGTGGTTCAGCTTGATCACCGGCACCACGCCAATGCTGGAAATGGCCTCGTTGATGTTCATAGTGTTCTCCTCCTTTGGGTGGCTTACAGCTGGAAATACCGCTTCGCGTTGCGGTAGCAGATGTCCTCAATCAGCGCCCCCGCCTGTTCCAGGTTGGCCGGGTACTCGCCGTTCTCGATCCAGCCGCCCACCAGCTCACACAGGATGCGGCGGAAATAGGCGTGCCGGGTGTAGCTCAAAAAGCTGCGGGAGTCGGTGAGCATCCCGATGAAATTGCCCAGCAGGCCCAGGTTGGCCAGGCTGGTGAGCTGGTCCCGCATGCCGGTCTTATTGTCGTTGAACCACCAGGCGCTGCCGTGCTGGAGCCTGCCGGGGATGCCCGGGCCCTGGAAGGCCCCGATCATGGTGTCCAGCAGCTCGTTCTCCCCAGGGTTCAAGGAATACAGGATGGTGCGGGGCAGGGCGTCGTCCGCGTACAGCGCGTCCAGCAGGGCGTACAGCGCCCCGGCGCAGTTCACGTTGTTCATGCAGTCGAAGCCGGAGTCCGGCCCCAGTCTGGCGAACATGGCGCTGTTGGGGTTCCTCATGCAGTTGTAGTGGATCTGCATGACCCAGTCCAGGCTGGCGTACCGCCTGACGCAGAACAGCAGCAGCGCCGTCTTGAATTGTTCCGCTTCCTCCGGGGTGACGCCCTGGCCCGCCAGGGCCTTCTTCATGATGGCGTCCGCCTGCCCCCGCTCCGCGGGCCGGAAGGGCACATAGTCCAGCCCGTGGTCGGCGGCGCGGCAGCCCGCAGCGTCAAAGGCGCTCATCCGCTGGCCCAGGGCCCCCTCCAGGCTGTCCAGGTCTTTGACCTCCACCCCGGACACCCAGCCCAGCTCCGACAGGAAGCCCGCCCAGCCGGGCTTTTCAATGTTCAGCGCCTTGTCCGGCCGGAAGGAGGGGGCCACCACCGTGGAGATGGTGGGGTCGTCCGCGATGCGCTTGTGCCACGCCAGGTCAGAGGTGGGGTCGTCGGTGGTGCCCACCATGGCCACATTGCTCTGCCGGAGGATGCCCCGGACGCCCATATCCGGCTCCGCCAGCTTCTTCACGCTCAGATCCCAGACCTCCTGGGCGGTGTCCCCGTTGAGGACCCCCTCGTACCCAAAGTAGGTCCGCAGCTCCAGGTGGCACCAATGGTACATAGGGTTGCCAATCGCTTTGGGCAGCGCCTCGGCGAACTTCTGGAATTTCTCCCGCTCCGGGGCGTCCCCGGTGATGTACCGCTCCTCCACGCCGTTGGAGCGCATCACCCGCCACTTGTAGTGGTCGCCCTCCAGCCACACCTGGTAGATGTTCTCGAACCGGCGGTCCTCAAAGATTTCCCTGGGGTCCACGTGGCAGTGGTAGTCGATGATGGGCATTTTCGCCGCGTAGTCGTGATAAAGGACTTTTGCCGTTTCCGTTTTCAGCAGGAAGTCCCGGTCCATAAATGTCCGCATGGCTCACACCCCGGAGTAGGCGGCGAAGCCGGCGTCGATGGGCAGCACCACGCCGGTGATGGCGCTGGCGGCCTTGTCATCGCACAGGAAGAACACGCCGCCCAGCAACTCCCCGCTGTCCACGAAGCGGCCCATGGGGGTGCCGTTCAGGATCTTGGCGGAGCGGGCGGTGGGGGTGCCGTCATCGTTGAACAGCAGGGCCCGGTTCTGGTTGGACACCAGGAACCCCGGCGCGATGGCGTTGCAGCGGATGCCGGACTTGGCGAAGTGGGTCGCCAGCCACTGGGTGAAGTTACTGATGGCCGCTTTCGCCCCGGAATAGGCGGGGATTTTGGTCAGCGGAATGTAGGCGTTCATGGAGGAGATGTTCAGAATGCAGCCGTGCTTTTTCTCCACCATGTCTTTTGCGAACGCCTGGGTGGGCAGAAGGGTGCCCTGGAAGTTCAGCTTGAACACGAAGTCCACGCCCCCCGCGTCCAGGTCGAAGAAGCCCTTCTGGCCCTCGGCCCACTCGTGCTGGTACTCGTTGTCGGTGGTGGCCCGGGGATTGTTCCCTCCCGCCCCGTTCACCAGGATATCGCAGGACCCCAAATCCTTCAAAACCTGCCGGTGGACGGCCTCCAGGGCCTCCGGCTCCAGCACGTTGGCCTTGTAGCCCTCGCAGATGAAGCCCTGGGCCTTGCACTCGTCCGCCAGCTTCTTCACAGCTTGCTCGTTCAGGTCCAGGGCGGCGACTTTCGCGCCCGCCTGGGCGAAGGCCCGCGCCATGTCGCCGCACAGCACGCCGCCCGCGCCGGTGACCACCACCACCTTGCCGGAAAAGTCAATGTTCAAGGGCAAATCTATCATAATGATTCCTCCGTTTATTGCAGGGGCGGATACCATCCGCCCGCGTTTATTTCGGCGTTTCCATATTGTGCGGGCGGCTGATAGCCGCCCCTACAGGGTCACGCCCTCTGATCGAATTTCTCCAAGGAATCCCAGACTCCCAGCATATACATGACGCCCAGGGCGCGGTCGTACAGCCCATAGCCAGGCCGCACCGTGCCGGGGCCCTCGTCCCACAGGTGCCGTCCGTGGTCGGGCCGGATGTAGCCGTCGAAGCCGCAGTCGTGGTAGGCTTTCAGGATGTCCAGTATGCCGGTGTCGCCATCGCAGTCCCGGTGGCTGGCCTCGGAGAAGTCCCCGTTGGGGAAGTGCTTCACGTTGCGGATGTGGGCGAAGGCGATGCGGTCGCAGTGCTTGCGCACGATGTCCGCCACGTTATTGTCCGGGCTGGCGTTCAGCGAGCCGGAGCACAGGGTCAGGCAGTTATATGGATCGTCCACCATGGACAGGAAGCGGTCGATGGATGGCCCATCCACCAGCAGCCGGGGCAGGCCGAAGATGTCCCAGGGGGGGTCGTCCATGTGGATGGCCATTTTGATATCGCACTCATGGCAGGTGGGCATGATGGCCTCCAGGAAGTATTTCAGGTTGTCCCACAGCTTCTCCTTCGTCACGGGACGGTACTTCTCAAACAGCTCGTCCAGCTTGGCCATCCGCGACCGCTCCCAGCCGGGGAAGGTCATGTTGTACTTCTCGGTGAAGCCCATGACGTAGTCCGCCATTTCCTTGGGATCCTGCTTGATTTTCGCCGCCTCGTAGTACAGTGCCGTGGAGCCGTCCCCCACGGGATGGAACAGGTCGGTGCGCGTCCAGTCAAACACGGGCATGAAGTTGTAACAGATGACCTTCACCCCGAACTGGGACAGGTTGCGGATGGTCTGCTTGTAGTTTTCGATATACTGGTCGCGGGTGGGCAGTTCGATCTTGATGTCGTCGTGGACGTTGACGCTCTCCACCACGTCCATGTTGAAGCCGTATTCATCCAACTGTTTTTTCACCGCCGCGATCTCCTCGGGCTGCCAGACTTCTCCCGGCATTTTGTCGTGGAGTGCCCAGACGATGCCCTCCACACCGGGGATCTGCTTGATGTCGCTGAGCTTGATCT
>CAJTVM010000157.1 GCA_910579595.1 uncultured Oscillospiraceae bacterium | reverse complement strand
TCGTTCCAAAAAATCAGCTCCGGGGCCTCTTTCCCCGCCTTGATCTTGATGGTTTTGGGTTCGCCGTCCAGGACAAAGCCCTCGACAGTGGAAATCTCCCGCGCGGTGACGGTGGTTCCCGGCTCCAGACCCTCAATGACGATCTCGCCCGCCGAATTGGTGTAGAAGGTGCCGTCACCGGGGCCCACGGGGGTGCCGGATCCCTCGGTCACTTTGAAACAAACCCCGGCCAAGGGCTCCCGGTTGGTGCCCTTGATGTACTTCCGGATCGTGAGGGTCATTTTGGGATCATTTTCAAAACCCAGGTTGTTGCCGCCGCCCGTGCCGGTGTTCGTACCGGGGGTGACAGTCCCCGTACCGCCGCTGGTGACGGTGTTGGCCCCGCTTTTCAGCGTGATGGTCTGGGGCGTGGTGTTGAGGACGTGGGTGTCGGGCACCTTGTACTCAGACACAACCACCGTGGAACCGGGCAGGAGGCCGCTGACGGTGACCGTCCCATCCCGCCCGGTGGTGTACCGCCCGACCAGCTCCCCGCTGGCGTACTTCACGGTGAAGGTGGTGTTGGGGATGGGCTTCCCGGTGACCGAATCCACCTTCGAGAGCGTCAAATGGCACAGGGGGGTGTTATACACGTAGAGGTGCTGGGTGTCGCCGTCCGGGTTGACCACGATGGTCTGGCTGCGGGTGTTGGGGTCGATGGCGTACCCCGGCGCGCTGGACACCTCGGTGCAGACGATGGTGCCGCTGATGCCGGACAGGATGATCTGCCCCTCCTTGTTGGAGGTGTACAGGCCGTTGGAGGAGAGCTGGCCGCCCGCCGCGTCCACCACCTTCCCGTCCGCGTAGGTGATGCGGAACTGTGCCCCCTCAATGGGGGATTTATCGGTGCTGGACAGTTTGTGGATCACCAAATTCCCCAGCTTTTTGTTCCTGAATTCCAGCTTTACCGTTTCCCCGGGCTTCGTTTTGATGGTCTGGGGTACGTCGTCCAGCAAATAGCCCTCCTTCTGGCGGGTCTCCTTCACCACCAGCGTCAGGTTGGGGTCCAGGTTCTCGATCAGGATGGTCCCCGCGCGGTCCGTCACATACTTCCCGTTGGCATTGCCCAGCAGGGTGCCGTCGCTGGTGGTCACCAAAAATTCCACGTTACTGAGCGGGGTGCCATCGCGGGCGTCCACCTTCGAGATCAGGACGGAGGACTTGGGGCTGTTGCCGAAGTAGAGCTGCACCACGTCCTGCTGCTTGCCGGAGATGTAGGCCGTCTGGGGCGCGGCGTCCACGATGTGGCCGCTGTCGCTGGCAAGTTCATAAGGTAGGCACCGCCGCGCCATACTTGCTTTCGCAAGCGGTCTCGGCGGAACCCCCTCCCGAACCGGACGTACATCTCTCGATGTATCCGGCTCTCCATTTGTCTATAAGTCTGGAATTATTCAGCATATTTGATTTTCGCGTAGCACTCGGGACACAGCGCGATGGACTTGCGCCGCATCTGCATCATTTTCAGCTCCAAATCGTCCTTACCTTTCAAATCCTTCAGCCGCCGCACATGGTGCATATGGATTTCTTTGGTTTCCGCTCCGCACAGCTCGCAAATGCCAGCTTTCAGCCGTCTTGCGAGACTGTTCGGCTTGGCGTATTTCACATACTGCGGGAGAGTGTCGGCGGTTAGAGGTGGCAGGGCCGATTTCTTGGTGAAGCCATCATGATAGAACTCACAACGCTTTGGGCCGCTTTTGGTCATATAGGGTATAGAAATCACTCCATCCCGCTCATATTTCTTGCGGATTTTATTGCAGGAGGTATTGCCCTTGGCGGCCAGTGTTTTGAGGAAGCTCCCCTTCATGATGAACGCAAAGTTATTGAGCACCGATACATTTTCCGCCATGGAGTAATAGTTATACAGGCCCCGTATCTCCGCGTTGAACTGGCTGATGATTGCGATTGCGTCCTTGTGCATGAGTTTCCCTCGATGGAGCGGTTTCCACCGCTCTTTACCATCATTGCTCGCTACGATTTTGAATGCCTGGTACTCTTTCAGCTTCTGAACCCATTTATCATGGGGCACATACAGCGCCACTTTTCCATACCACATCCTGCGGAGCACCCCGCTCTCGTCCCGTTTCGCGTCCCTGCTCCTGCGCACTGTGAACTGGTAGCCCAGGTAGTCAATCAGCTTGCTGGAATGGGTGATTTTGGTCTTTTCTTCAGACAGGGTGAGCTTTAGGGTGTTCGCCAGAAAGTCCCGGATATCTGCCTTTACCCGCTCCGCGTCCTTGCGGGAGCCAATGATGCCCACCACAAAATCGTCTGCGCAGCGGTTAAAATGCATGCTTTGGTAGTCCCGGTCGGCCTGGGGATAGTATAGTGTGCCGAGCAGGTTTTTCTGGGCCTGTTTGAAAGCCCGGACTGCGTCCTTTGTGTGGGACTGATTCAGCAGCGCCTTTTGCGCCGCATATTGCCGGCGCGCGTGCCCGTACTCTTTGCTCGCTTTCCGCTTCTGTGTTCCCACCCTGAACTGCTCCTGGTATTTTTCCAGATAGCGGTCTAACTCGCTCAGATAGATATTGGCGAGGATGGGGCTTACACCCGAACCTTGCGGGGTGCCGGAGTAGGTGTGGTGATATGTCCACTGTTCCATGTATCCAGCTTTCAGCATCTTCCACATAAGAGCAATAAAGTGCTCATCTTTGATGCGGCGGCGCAGAATGTCGATGAGAACGTGGTGGTCAAAGCAATCGAAGCAAGCCTTGATATCGCCTTCAATCACCCATTGGACACCTGAGAAGGTGGTTTTGATTTCGGACAGCGCGGTATGGCAGGAGCGCTTGGGGCGGAAGCCATGGGAATAGGTTGAGAATGTGGGTTCATAAATCGCTTCCAGAAGCATACGGACAACTTCCTGTACCAGCTTATCGTCTGTGGATGGAATTCCCAGCGGGCGTGTCTTGCTTGGGTTATTTTTCTTGGGAATATTCTCCCGCCTGGCCGGGTTGGGCTGGTACGAGTGGTCTTTGAGACTGACGATGATGCGCTCAATGCGCCCCACCGTCATGTCGTCGAGGGTCATTCCATCTGTGCCCGCCGTCATACTGCCCTGGGATTTGGCAATATTCTGATAGGCCAGCAGATAGAACTCGGGATTGTAGAGATTGCGGTAGAGCCGCTCAAACACATACCCCTTCTGTTTTGCTTTTTCTTCCAGACTTTTCAGCACAGCAATCGGATTTCTCATGATGTCTCACACACCTTTCTTCTTTTTGTGCTGACAGACAAACTGCTCCCCTTCGCCCTGTGGACGGCTTTCCCGTCCTCTGACTACTATGGGAGCTCTGTTACCATGGCGGATATTCAGAGCCGCGTTTCTCATGGCGCTCATAGCCGCGAATGGGCGGCATTCCGCTTTAGGCAATCCCCGTTTAGCACGATAGAAATGAGCGTTCTGTATTCTCGGATGCGCCGTTCGCCGTTTTCCACTGTCCCGTGGCTGGGTCTGCCTTGAGCATAACGCAATGGCGTGTTGAGGAACCACCATTGCCAAGGCACCCGCGGGTTTAGCTTTCATACGCGGGGAACTACATTAGGCCCGACCTCCGGCTGGCATTCAGTCAATGCAGTTTTCATCCTTATATACAGATTTTTGTCCCTCTGCGCCGACGTTCGGAAAGCTCGAACGCCCCGCATACTCCGACATGCTACACTCCCCGTCAGGTTTCCCTTTTCGGATAAGTCGGGGGACAACGGGCTGCGGCATTAAAGCCGCGCTATGCCTTTACCCGCCGCTTGCTCACAGCGGTATTTCTATCGCCCGCGAGCAGCAAATGAGCCGCTCTTACGGGCGCACCTCCACCACATAGGCCCCTGCCTGGAGGCCAGTGACGGTGAAGGAGCCGTTTTTCAGCGTCCGATAGGTGCCGATGACGGTGCCGCCCGTGCCGCTGGTACCGGACAGGTACTTCACCTGGAAAATCGCGCCCTCTACGGGCTCCCCGCTGATCCGATCATATTTATACACCACCAATGCGGACAGGGGTACGTTTTCCACCTGGACGGTCTTGGTCTCGCCAGCGGCCAAATAAAACTCATAGTCCGCCTGCTTGATGGAGTAGCCGGAGGGGGCCTCCAATTCAGAAATTTTGAACCAGCCGGGATCGGTGTGCTCCAGCACGATCTCGCCGTTTTCATCCGAATAGAACGTGCCCAGGTCATTGTAGTCCCCGGTCTTGGTGTCCCCGGAGGCCCGCCAGATCTGGAATTTCGCGTGGGCCACAGGATTTTTCGTGATGGAATCCACCTTCAAAATTTTGAGGGTGGGCTTGACCAGGTTGGTCAGCTCGATGGTGGTGGTGCGGTTTTCCTCCAGCTGGACCACGTGGACAGTATCGTCCAGCACGTAGTTCGGGGCCGCCGCCACCTCGGTGATTTTGTACGCGCCGGGCCGGACGCCGTCCTTGCCCTCCAGCACGATCAGGCCGTCCTTGTCGGTCTGGCGGCGGTCGGAGAAGCCCCCGTTGACCTCCTCGATCAAAAAGGTGGCCCCGCTGACCGGCTTCCCCGTCTGCCC
>CAJTVM010000156.1 GCA_910579595.1 uncultured Oscillospiraceae bacterium | reverse complement strand
CAGCGTAATAATCTGTGGCGATTCTTCCATCCGCTCAGAGAAAAAGCGGTCACGAGGGACGAAGCTCGCTGATTCCTGTGTAGAGCCGGAAAAAACGCATTTTATCGAATGGGAGCGCGTCGGACAGGGCAGACATCGTCCGGCGCGCTCCTGTTTGAAAATTGCCATTTTTCCCAAGTCAAGAGCCGAAAAAAATCCCCGAAAAACACCCCTATTGCGTGACAGAGCCGCAGAAAGGATAAGCCTATGAGAACAGGACTTACCAAGCAGGAAAAGACCACCGAAATCTATTTTGACGAGAAAGACCCCACCATCTTCATCCGCACCCACAACACCGACCTCAAAAACAGGCTGACCGCATACAGCCGCAAACACCCTGCCGTCTGCAAGCTGACGGACGTAGACCCGGACACGGGCTGCAAGGAATTTGAGATTGAAAAGGGACGCTTCTCTTTCCGGCTGACCGCCCCATACAGAGAGGAACGCCGCAGGGCGGCAAGCGAAGCGGCGAAAAACGAATAAAAGGGTTTTAGGGCTTCGTTGATTGTTGCGTTGGCAACCCCACCACAATGGTAGTGCCCTTCTCCGAACTTTTCTCTACCCAAACGGAGCCGCCGTGGAGGTCGGCGATCTCCCATACCAGTGAGAGCCCCAGTCCTGCGCCACCGTATTCCCGGCTGCGAGACTTGTCCACCCGGAAGAAGGGCTGGAAGATACTGCGCTGATACACCTCCGGGATGCCGCAGCCGGTGTCGGAGACGCGGAGCAGGAGCTTTTCCAACTCCTGAGTGACAGAAACCCGTACCGAGCCGCCCGGCCGGTTGTACTTGACAGCATTCTCCGTCAGGTTGAAGATCAGCCGGTAGATCAGTGCATCGCTGCCGGTCATAATGCCGTCGCCCTCCGCCGTCAGCGTGACGCCGAGCTTATCTGAGAGCGGCGCAAGATCTGTGAAGATCTCCTCGATCATGGGAGCGAGCTGGATCCGCTCGTTCCGCGCCACCTGCCGCAGATTGCTCATCTCCAGCAGTGTCCTGGTCATCTGTATCAGCCGTTCCGTCTGCTCACGCAAAAGCGTGAGGAACTCCGCCGTCTCCGGTCGCACATCAGGATGCTCCGCGGAAAACAGCTCCAACTGCGCCTGCATTAGTGCCAGTGGCGTGCGCAGCTCGTGGGCGGCGTTGCCGGTGAACTGCCGCTGGGCGGAAAAGGCGTTGTTCAGCCGCTCCAGCATCTGGTTGAACGAGCGGCTCAGCTGCCGGAACTCCGAAATAGCATCTTCATCGATCCTCATATCGGCAAGATTGTTCAGCTGCACCTGCTCCACCTGCGAGGTAAAGCTGCGCAGGGGCTTGAGAGCGCGTCCGCTGACGAAATAGGCGAGGATGCCGCTGAGCAGCGTTACCGCCGCCGTGATGTACCAGTTGGTGGTGCGGAAGTGCCCCTGCACCCCATCGACGACGATGGTCAACTCCTCGTTGGGCGCTATGAGCTGCGGGTCAAAGCTCGCCGCTCCGCCATCATTCAGGATCACCGTGCCGCCGCCTTGTAAACTGTCCGCAATGGTGTCCATATAGTACACACCGGAGGAGCACAGCAGCAAATTCATGGCCACGCAGGTGATGCCGATGAGCAGGACGGACATCAGCGTGATGCGCCACTGCAGGGAAAGCCGCTTCATTCCTCCTCGCCTCCCATCAGATAGCCCTCGCCGATGCGGTTGCGGATGGGGTCATAGCCCAGCACGGCGCGGAGCTTTTTGCGCAGGGCGGAGATGTGGACGCGAATGGAATTGCTGAAGCTGTCCACGCTATTGTCCCAAACGTGATCCATCAGCTCCTCCTGACTTACTGGCCTTCCTTGATGCACCATCAGGTATTCCAGGATTCCCGTTTCCTTCCGGGTGAGCGTCAGTGTCTGCCCGTTGACGGTGGCGGTACGGGAGCGGGTGTCAAAGGTCAGGCCTCCGCAGCTTAGCAGCACATCCTGCTGGGTGAACTGCCGCAATGTCAGGCTGCGGATGCGGGCCTCCAGCTCCGCCAAGTGGAAGGGCTTCGCCAGATAGTCGTTCGCCCCGGCATCCAGCCCCTGCACCTTGTCCTCCACTTCGCTGCGGGCGGAGAGGATCAGCACCCGCGTCTCCCGGTCGGTCTGCCGCAGGGTGCGCAGCACCGTCATGCCGTCCTTTTTCGGCAGATTCAGATCAAGAAGCACCAGATCGTATCGTTCCACGCCCAGAAGCGCCAGCGCCTTTTCGCCGTCATAGCAGTAGTCCACGCTGTAGGCCAGCCGCCGCAGGCTGCGAACGATGGTCTCGCACAGGGCGCGTTCATCTTCAATTACTAAAAGGTGCATGAGAGCCCTCCTTTTTATTTCTTCGTTTTTGTGTTGCTTTCATTATAGCAAAAACAGATAAGGTTTGCGTTAAGTTTTCGTTCTTAACAGAGACTTTAACTCTCCCGCGCTATGATGGGGGCAGAAAATCGGAAAGGGTGATGAAAAATGAGCTGCGGGAAAAAGGCCGCGGCGCAGATCGTGCTGCTGATGGCCGGAGCCGCCATGCTGTGCTTTGGTGTCTGGCGGGGCGAGGCGGCGACAGTGCTGAGCAAAGCAATCAAATTATGTCTGGAGTGTGTGGGCATTGGGTAAAAAGTTTTCAGGCGTTTCACAGACCATGTCCCGCTTCCGGGGCTGGATTCAGGCGGGGGCGACGCTGCTGACCAACCTGCATCTGCCGAACTTTCTCAAGGGCGGACTGTATCAGGGGACGGGGAAGACCGTCTGCGTGCCGGGGCTGAACTGCTACTCCTGTCCGGCGGCGTCCGGGGCCTGCCCCATCGGGGCGTTTCAGGCGGTGGTGGGGTCTTCCAAGTTCAGCTTCTCCTACTATATCACAGGCTTCCTCATTCTGCTGGGCGTGCTGCTGGGGCGCTTTATCTGCGGCTTTCTATGCCCCTTCGGCTGGTTTCAGGAGCTGCTGCACAAAATCCCCACTAAGAAGCTTTCCACAAAGAGGCTGAAGCCGCTGACATACCTGAAATACGCTGTCCTGCTGGTGATGGTTTTCCTGCTACCGGCGTTCCTTGTGAACGATGTTGGCATGGGAGACCCGTTCTTCTGCAAATACCTCTGCCCCCAAGGCGTGCTGGAGGGAGCCATCCCGCTGTCCCTTGCCAATTCCGGCATCCGGGCGGCGCTGGGCAAGCTGTTTACATGGAAATTCAGCATCCTGCTGTCGGTGATTGCGCTGAGCGTACTGTTCTACCGACCGTTCTGCAAGTGGCTCTGCCCGCTTGGCGCGTTCTACGCGCTGTTCAACCGGGTGTCCCTCTTCCAGATGAAGGTGGATAAGAATAAGTGCGTCTCCTGCGGGAAATGCGCCAGAGCCTGCAAGATGGATGTGGATGTGACGAAAACGCCCAACCATACCGAGTGCATCCGCTGCGGAATGTGCATCCGCGCCTGTCCGACGAAAGCCGTGTGCTTCCGCTACGGCTTCGGAGACGGTAAAGATAAGGCAAAAGCAGCGGAAACGCTACAGACAAACAACAATAACAGGGAGGAATAAAACGAATGAAGATGAATAGGACGAATACTGCCGGCAGAATTCTGGCGCTGCTGCTTACTGCACTGATGGTGCTCTCTCTGGCAGCCTGCGGCACAAAGGGCGGAGACAAAATGGACGAAATGAGCAGCGAACCGAAGAATGCCGAGGAAGCGGTTGCCATGCACAAGGAGCTGATGGCGCAGGAAAATGCCATTCTCTCGGAGGACACAGCGCTTTGGGAAAAGGTTTTCATGGCGGCCGACAAGGGCATGACCATGCAGGAGGACGGCAAAAACTATGGTGAGTTCTTGTTGGACACCATCGAAGGTTCCAAAGATCAGTTTACGGAGGATGAGCTGAAGCTGCTCAAGGAGGCGGCGGAGAAGATCCGCGAGATTGAAAACAAGCTGACCATGATAGAGAAAAAGTACCCCGAGGCGGCACAGCAATCTACGGATGGCGCTATGAGCGTGCCCGCGGGCAGCGACATGACCACGCCGCCTGATGACGGCAGCATGCAGAAATTCCCCGCCTTTGAGGGCAAGGACCTGGATGGCAACACGGTGAAGAGCGACGAGCTGTTCTCCGCCAACGCCGTCACCGTGGTGAATTTCTGGTTCACCACCTGCAATCCCTGCGTGGGCGAGCTTTCCGAGCTGGACGCACTGAACAAGGAGCTTGCGAAGAAGGGCGGCGCACTCATCGGTGTCAACACCTTCACATTGGATGGCGATGAAGCGGCAATTTCCGAAGCAAAAGATGTACTGGCCAAGAAGGGCGTGACCTACCAGAATGTGTATTTCGCTTCCGACGGCGAGGCGGGAAAGTTCACTACAAACATTTTTGCCTACCCCACCACCTATGTGGTTGACCGCAACGGCAATATCGTGGGTGACCCCATCGTAGGCGCCATCACGGAAAAGAAGCAGGCGGAGACGCTGCAAAAGCTCATCGACCAGGCTCTTGCCGCCGATATGGGCTGACAAACGAATTTATCTTCTCAGAAAGGAGGGATACACCATGTAT
>CAJTVM010000155.1 GCA_910579595.1 uncultured Oscillospiraceae bacterium | reverse complement strand
TAGCCGCTGTGTACGGCGAAATGATGAAGGTTTCCGGTGCGGCCGAATCCATCGCAAACGCCCTGTTCAAAATTTTCGGAGCCAAGTTTGCGCCCGCCGCCACGTTGATCGTGACCTGGATCTTGGCCTATGGCAGCATCAACGTATTCATTGTGGTGTTTGCCGTCTACCCCATCGCTATGCCACTGTTCCGAAAGGCCAATATCAGCAAAAACCTGATGCCTGCCATCTTCCTGCTTGGCTCTGTGGTCATTTTGGTCTGCACCCCGGGCGTCATCGCCGGACTGATGTACGCCCTGTCCGAGGGCCTGCAGGTGCCCGTCTTATCCGCACCCATTATGGGCGTCCTGTCCATGATCATCTCTTTGGTATTCGGCTGTGTTTATGTGACCTTCCGCGCCAAGCAGCTGGCCGCAAAGGGCGAGTGCTTTGAAGCGTCTCCTAAGGACCTGGCTTATCTGGAGAACAAGGACGGCACCGAAAAGGAGCTCCCTCCCCTGTGGGCATCTCTGGTTCCCATGGTGGTCACCATCGTGCTGAAATTTGTCCTGCTGGGCATCGGCTGGGCTACTATGCCCACCTCCTACACCACCGTAGTTGTGGGTGAGGTACTCATGGTACTGCTCCAGTACAAGTATCTGAAGGGCAAGCTGATTCAGACCGTGACCAGCGGCTTTTTCAGCGGCATCAACCCCCTGCTGCTCAACGGCGCGATCATGGGCTTTGCCGCCATTGTTAACAGCTGCGCCAGCTTCCAGGTCTTTGTCGATTTTGCCACTTATCTGTGTGAGGTGTGGAATCCGTATCTCTCCGCCATCGTGGCCATCAACATCTTCTCTGGCATCACCGGCGCTTCCATGAGCGGCGCTCAGATTTTTGCTGACACCATGGCCGGGACCTACCTGAGCTACGGCGTCAACAATGCCGCCCTGTTCCGAATTCTGAGCATCGCCTCCATGGGCCTGGATACCCTGCCCCACTGCCCAACCTTCCTGGCTATGGCCGACGTCTGCGGCGTTACAACCAAAAAGTCCTATGGTCATGTGTTCTGGTGCACTGTGGTGTTCCCCATTGTCCTGTCCCTGATCTGTGTTGTGTTCGCCCTGCTGGGCATTGTGTAATACCGGTATAGGAGGATTCTTACTATGGAATTTGAACGGAGCATCTTCACCGCCCCTGACGGGGCCGAAATCAAGTATATCGACGTGGGAAACGGCCCTGTCCTGCTCTATGTCTATGGCATGGGCAGCAGTATCACATCCGCAACAGCCCTGGTCACGGCGCTGAAAGAGCATTACCGTGTGATTGTATTTGACCAGCGTAGATACGGCGACACGGCCCCTGTGGGCAATATGGGTATCCATCAGCCGGCAAAAGACGCCAAGGCCATTATGGAGCATTTGGGAATCGACAAATATGCCATCTTTGGTTACTCCATGGGTGCCGCCGTGGTGTTCTCTTACATTGAGCAGTTTGGGTGCGGCTGCTTGGAGAGGGTCATCCTGGGCGATATGTCGCCCAAGCTGATCAATGAGGGCGGTTGGAACCTGGGTCTGCTACAGGGGCATTATACCCGCGGCATGTATGAGGCAGATCTGGATATCATTCGGAACGACTACCGGCGGTTCTCCATGTACCTGACGGAGCAGCTGATGTTCAAACACACCCCGGATCAAGAGCGGGAGCCCTACACCAGCGCGGAGGAAACCGAAGCTCGAATCATGGCTAAGGAGCATAATCCGTTGATCCGGCAGGCGCTGTTTGCTGGCATGGTCGATCTCCCCGAGGAAAAGGCTGCGGCCGTTTACCATTATTGGATCACCATGGCAAGCGCTGACTTCCGATCCATCCTGAAGGATATCAACGTCCCAACCGCCATCATCTACGCCGACCCGGGCTCGGGCTACTGCCCTGGCACAGCGGAGTTCATGCGCAGCCAGATCCCCGACTCTACGCTGTGCCCCATGCCGGACTGCTCCCATATGGCCGCATCGGAAAACGCGCCGCTGTTTATCCAGTATCTGCTGGATTTTGGCGCAAGCCGGTAAACAAGCACGGTGTAACTCTCCTCTCTTTCTTTATATAGGGACAGGAGGCCTTGATAAATCAAGGCCTCCTCAGCTTGTCGAAAAGCGGCCTGCCTGGACTTGTTCCAGGCAGGCCGCAATGAAAAGTACGGACAAAAACAGTAGCGAAGATGGAGCGGATGGCCGTCTTGCCTTCCATTTGGCCAGTTTTTTGAGGTTCATGGCAACAAATTAAGCCTCACCCAGTTGGAAACCTGGGCCAGACCCCTATAGTGGGTATAACGCATTTTGAAGCCCGCATCCTCCAATTATCCAGTGGAATACTGCCTCTATCGTTTCCTGGGTGAAACAGGCTGTGCGGCATGGGGATCCGCCCCATGCCGCTGTTTTGCTTCTCCCAATTTTTCAGCGCAGCTCCGTGCTCCGCCGGTAGGCGGCCTGCACCGCGTTGATGGCGGCGGCCCGCAGTCCGCCCCGCTCCAGCTCCGCCACCCCGGCGATGGTGGAGCCGCCAGGGGAACACACCTCGTCCTTGAGCTGTCCGGGGTGCCTGCCGCTCTCCAGCACCATGGCCGCGGCCCCCAGCACCATCTGGGCGGCATACTCCATGGCCTGCTTCCGGGGCAGGCCGGTGGACACCGCGCCGTCCGCCAGCGCCTCAATATAGGGGTAGACAAAGGCAGGGCCGCACCCCGCTACGGCGGAAAATTGATCCATCTGTCCCTCGTCGATGCGCTCCACCCGGCCGGTGGCGGATAGGAGCGCCTCCAGGCCCTGGACATAGTCTTCCGCCGCTGCCTCGGCGCACAGGGCGGTCAGCCCCTGCCCGATGGCCACGCAGGTATTGGGCATGATCCGGAGCACCGGCACATAGTATCCCGCCCCGGCCAGATGGGGCCGCAAATCCTTGATCAGCAGCCCCGCCGCCATGGACACCACCACCTTGTCCTCACCAACCCGGTGGCGATCCCGGATCTGGGGCGCCAGCTCCTCCAGAACGGCCCCCATCCCCTTGGGCTTCACCCCAACGAACAGGTACTCCGCCGCCCAGACCGCGTCGCAAACGCTGTCCACCACGCCGCAGCCCAGCTCATCCGCCAGGGCCTGCGCTTTGCCCCGGGTGCGGTTGTACAGCACCACCTGATCCGGGCCTGCCGCCCGGCACACTGCCCGGGCCAGCGCCCCGCCCATATTGCCTACGCCGATAAATGCCGCTTTTTTCATGTTCCCTCCTGCCCTCCATTATAAATGGATCGGTTGATGGCGCACAGGATCGCCCGCAGGGACGCCCTGTTGATGTTATGGCTCTTACCCACGCCGAACACGTCTTTGCCCCGGGGATTCTTCAGGTGGATGTAGCACACCGCCTGGGTGTCCGAGCCGGAGGAAATGGCGTGCTCCTTGTAGTCCACAAACTGGTAACCCTCGATGTGGCCCTCGGGCAGGTCGTGGAGGGCGTTAAAGAACGCGTCAATGGGGCCGTTGCCCTGGCCGTAGGCCTCCATTACGCGGCCCTTCCAGCCCACCTGCCCCACGAAGGCCACCCGGCTGACGTCCCCATGGCGGGAATCCTCCCGGAAGGAGTGGCGCTCCAGTTGGTAAGTCTTGGGAACGGACAGGTACTCCCTGTCAAACAGCTCGAAAATCTGCTCCGGCTTTAGCTCCTTGCCCACCCGGTCGGACTCCTTCTGGACGATGGCGCCGAACTCGGCATGCATGGCCTTGGGCAAATCGTAGCCGAAACTCTGCATCATCACAAACGCCGCGCCGCCCTTGCCGGACTGGGAGTTGATGCGGATGATTGGCTCATACTGCCGCCCCACGTCGGCGGGGTCAATGGGCAGATAGGGTACCTCCCACAGATCGGTGCCGCTCTCGTTCATATAGTGCACACCCTTGTTGATGGCGTCCTGGTGGCTGCCGGAGAAGGCGGTGAATACCAGCTCACCGGCGTAGGGCTGGCGCTCACCCACCTTCATCTTGGTGCACCGCTCGTACATATCCCGGATCTTGTTGATGTCGTGGAAGTCCAGCTTGGGATCCACCCCCTGGGTGTACATATTCATGGCCAGGGTCACCATGTCCACGTTGCCGGTGCGCTCGCCGTTGCCGAACAGGGTGGCCTCCACCCGCTCGGCCCCGGCCAGCAGGCCCATTTCCGTAGTGGCCACGCCGGTACCCCTGTCGTTGTGGGGGTGGAGGGAGATAATGGCCCGCTCCCGGCCGGGGAGCTTGCGGATGAAATACTCCAGCATATCCGCCAGCTGGTTGGGCATACAGTTCTCCACCGTGGTGGGAAGATTCAGAATCACCCTGTTGTCCGCCGTGGCGTGGAGGTGATCCAGCACGGCGGCACAGATCTCCACGGCGTAGTCCATTTCCGTGCCCATGAACGATTCCGGGGAGTATTGGAACCGCAGGTTCATACCTTGCGCAATCACCGGCTGGGCCATCTCATAGATCAGGTCCGCCGCGTCGGTGGCGATCTTGGTGATGCCCTCGCAGTCCATGTGGAACACCACCTTGCGCTGGAGGGTGGAGGTGGAGTTGTAAAAGTGCAAAATCACGTTCTTCGCGCCCTGGATGGCTTCGAAGGTCTTGCGGATCAGGTGCTCCCGGGCCTGGACCAGCACCTGGATGGTCACGTC
>CAJTVM010000154.1 GCA_910579595.1 uncultured Oscillospiraceae bacterium | reverse complement strand
ATACGGTGGCGGGCAGCTCCACCCGCACGCCGATGTCCACCTGGTTGTTGAGAAGCTCCAGGCCCAGGGACTTGCACTGGTTGGCAAACCACTCCGCCCCGGAACGGCCGGGGCCCGCGATGAGATAAGGGGCGGTGTAGCGCTGACCGCCCTCAGTGACCAGGGTGTAGGTCCCCTCCCCTGCCTCGATGGAGGCGACGGCGGTGTCAAACAGAAAGGTGTGTTTGTCCTGGATGGCCTCGTAAATGCTGGTCAGGATTTTTAAATTGTTCTCCGTGCCCAGGTGCTTGCACTGGGCTTGCAGCAGGTGAAGGTCGTATTTCAGCGCCTCCCGCTCCAGGGCCTTTGCCTCAGGGGTGGAGGTGGAATATACCTCCGTCGTTGCGCCATGCTTCACGTTCAGCGCGTCCACGTAGCCAATGAGCTCCATGACCTCCTGCTGGTCCAGAAAGTCGGTGAGCCAGCCGCCAAAGGCGGTGGTGAAGTTGAATTTGCCGTCGGAGAAGGCCCCCGCGCCCCCAAAGCCGCACATGGTGCCGCATACCCTGCAATGAATGCACGAGCGGGTTCTGCCCGCCACGATGGGGCAGCTGCGGCGGTAGATGTCCGCACCCTTGTCCACCACCAGCACCTTGGCGGAGGGGCATTTCAGGGCCAGCTCGTAGGCGGCGTAAATGCCCGCCTCGCCGGTGCCCAGAATCATGACGTCATAATTGGTGTTCATAGGGCGTTCTCCTTTGACAGACTTTGATTCGTCGTATAAACAGACAGTATATTATAACATCAAAATTCGGCGTTGTACAGGTGGATCATTGCCTGGGGCGCATAATTTACCCTTTGTTCAGAAATACTGTGGAAAACAAGGAGACGGGACTATGGGTATTTTCGGAACAAAAAAGCAGACGCCGCCCCCCCATCCCCGGCAGGAGCCAAGGTATGGCTGCCCCGTTACGGTGGAGGCCATCACGGGGGTGTTCGATAAGTGCGCCGATTTCAACCGGCGGACTCTTTACCTGAACAACGACCCCAGGCGGCAGGTGGAAATGCTGTATATCGCCGGGCAGGTGCGAAACGAGCGGGCGTGTGATTATGTGTTGCGGCCGCTGACGCAGAACGAGGCGCTGAGGACCGCGCCGGACATGGATACCGCCTTCGACCTGATGGCCAAGGGCGGGCTGTACTCTCTGTCCGTCCAGGTGCGGGACAAGGCGGATCAGGTGATCTTCGATATGATCGACGGGTCGGTGGCGCTGTTTTTCCCGGGAAAGGATAAGGTGCTCACCCTGTCCGCAGGGACCGAGGAAAAAAGGTCCGTGTCCGACCCGGAGAACGAGCCGGATGTGAAGGGAGCAAGGGACTCCTTTGTGGAGAGCGTGCGGACCAATACGTCCCTGGTGCGGCGGAGGTTCCGGGCCCCGGAATTGAAGGTTGAGGAGCAGATCGTGGGGCGGCAGTCCATTACGCCGGTGGACGTTTTATATGTGGACGGAATCGTTGACCCGAATCTGGCGGCGCAGGTCAAGGCGAAGCTGGAACAGATCGACATCGACGCGCTGCTGATGACGGGGAATCTGGAGCAGTATGTCACGGATGAGAGCCGGACGGCCTTTCCGCTGACCGCCTACACGGAGCGGCCGGACCGGTTCTGCACGGGGCTTGCGGAGGGGCGCGTGGGAGTGCTGGTGGACGGGATTCCCATGGGGTGGCTGTTCCCGGCCACGCTGGACAGCTTCTTCCGCACGGGGCAGGACCGGAGCACCAGCTGGGCGGTGGCCGGGGCGCTGTCGGTGCTGCGGTATGTGTGCATGCTCATTACCCTGTTCGTGCCGGGGCTGTATGTGGCGGCGGTGCTCTTCCACCCGGAGCTGATCCCGGTGAAGCTTACCTTATCCATTATTGCCGCCAAAGCGGATGTGCCGTTCTCCACGCTGACGGAGGTGCTGGTTATGCTGCTTGCCTTTGAGGTCCTTCAGGAAGCGGGGCTGCGGCTGCCCTCGTCCATTGGGCAGACGGTGTCCATCTTGGGCGGGCTGGTGGTCGGGTCGGCGGCGGTGGAGGCCAAGCTGGTCTCCCCCGCTGTGCTTGTGGTGGTGGCCATTGCGGGAATCGCGGGATATACCGCCCCCAGCCAGGATTTTGCGGGAGCGCTGCGGATCTGGCGGTTTCTCATCACCATTGCCGGAGGACTGCTGGGGCTGGTGGGACTGGTGCTGGCGGGGGTGGCGCTGGTGTACCGGCTGGCTGAGCTGGAGACCTTTGGGATCGCCTACCTGACGCCCTTTGCCTCCAACGCCGGGAAGCAGAAGGAGGGGCATGTGGTGCTGCGGGAGCCCCTGCCCGAGGTCAAGACCCGGCCCGATTATCTGAACACGGAGAACAGGAGGAATCAGGGGTGAAAAGGTGGCTGGCGCTGTGTGTGGCGGCGGTGCTGCTGGCGGGCTGGAAGCCCGTCTCCCGGGAGCCGGACGGGCTGGCCCTGGTGCGGGTGCTGGGGGTGGACGGTCCGGGGCCGCTGGCGCTGACGGCGGTTTGCGGCGGAGACGGTCAGGAGGACCCCAGCCGGGGCTGGTGCGCCGGGGGGGATTTTGAACAGGCGCTGGAGGTTTTGCCCTGGTCGGGGGAGGAGGAGCTGTCGCTGACCAGTGTTTCTTATATAATAGTAGGGCGGGATGTGGAGCTGGGAGAAGTCCTGCTTGCCGCCTTGCGCAACGAGGAGCTGGGAGCGTCCGCCACGGTGTGGCTGGCGGAGGAGGGCGCGGCGCTGCTGCTGGCGGAGTGCGGGGACCCGGCGGCGGGACTGGACCTGCTCACCCGGCAGGGGGCGGGGGCCCCCACGGTGGTGGAGGCGCTGGCTGCGCTGGAGGGCGGGGGAACGCTCACCCTTCCCTTGCTGGCGGGGAGCAGGCCAAGCGTCATTGATTGGGAAGAATGGAGGCCGGGAGCGTGAAAAGTGAAAAGCTGTCGATACGGCAGCTGGCGGTGGCGGTTCTGACCGGAGGGCTGTCTGCGGGCGCCGCTGCTGCGGGTCGGGCGGACTGGCGGTGGCTGCTGCTGGCGGCGGCGCTGGGGACCGCTGTGGGCTGCCTGCTGCTGTGGCGGGTGGGGCACCGGCCCCTCCATCCTGTTTTGAATGGGCTGTACCGCGCTTGGGCGGTGGTGCTGCTGGCGGACGTGCTGGGCCGGACGTCGCAGCGCATCCAGCAGGCGGCGGGGAATGAGGAAAACACCGGGTGGCTGCTGGTGCTGCTGGCCGCTCCGCTGGTCTGGATGGGCTGGGGGAAGGCGGCGGCCTTTTTCCGGGCGGTGGAAATCCTTTGGCTGGCGGTGGCGGCGGCAGTGGCGGCCATCCTTTTGCTGGGCGTGCCCCAAATAGACTGGCGGTGGGCGCTGGAGCCGGTGGGAGATTGGAAGGGCTCTGTGCTGGCGGGAACGCTCACCATGTCTACCGGGCTGTTTATTCTTCCGATCTTATATAAGGTGGAAGGCGGGGCGGACGGAGACAGTCAGGGGCTGGTATGGCTGGGGACGCTGGGGGTAATCTCCGCCGCACTGGCGGCACTGACGGCCGGACTGCTCAGCCCGGTGGTGGCCGCGCGGCTGGACGGACCGTTTTTTGCTGCGGCGGGCCTGCTGGGGGACAGCGCACGGCTGGAGGGGCTGGTGTCTGCGCTGTGGCTGCTGCCTGACCTGACACTGGCGGGGCTGCTGGCCCATTGCTGGGGGAAACAGCGCTGGCCCGCGCTGGCAGTGGTCATCGCGCTGGGGCTGGCGCTGGCTGGGGCGACAGACTGGCTGCCGGAGACGGTAATGCCTTTGGGGTGCCTGGTACTGGCGGTTTTGACGGCGGCGCTTCCGGTGGGGCGGGATAAATAGTGGTTGACGGAAGGTGGAGATGCAACATTTTGTGGTTGCGAAAGGGTCCGAAAAAAAGAGCCGAAAAAAGTGAAAAAAGGTGTTGACAAAGGGGTTGAGGTCTGGTATATTAGCGAAGCGCTTGAGAGAGCAAGAGCTTCCAGGTCAACAAAAAGTGATTTTGAAGATTCTGAAAAAAGTTCTTGACAAACCATCTCTGGTGTGGTAAGATAGCAAAGTTCGCGGGAAGCGCGGCGAGGATGAGAGTCCTGATCTGGAGCGGAAAAGAAAATCTGCAAAAGATGAAAAAAGGGCTTGACAAGCGAGAGGCAGTGTGCTAAAATAAATCACTGTCCGGTGCGAGCCGAGAGTGGAGCGGACGGACTTGTACCTTGTAAATTAAACAACGAAAGAACACGAAGCACCAGAAGGACTTGAGTCCTTCAGGAAACTGTCGAAAGATAGTGAAATGAAGGGTCTCATCAATTCTAACTTGAAGCTAAGATTAGTTTCAATAAATTCGGTTTGAGCGCGAAAGCGTTTAGATACCATTTTATTGAGAGTTTGATCCTGGCTCAGGATGAACGCTGGCGGCGTGCTTAACACATGCAAGTCGAACGAGAACCAATGGATTGAGGATTCGTCCAAATGAAATTGGGGAAAGTGGCGGACGGGTGAGTAACGCGTGAGCAATCTGCCTTGGAGTGGGGAATAACGGCTGGAAACAGCCGCTAATACCGCATGATGCGTCTGGGAGGCATCTCCCTGGACGCCAAAGATTTATCGCTCTGAGATGAGCTCGCGTCTGATTAGCTAGTTGGCGGGGTAACGGCCCACCAAGGCGACGATCAGTAG
>CAJTVM010000153.1 GCA_910579595.1 uncultured Oscillospiraceae bacterium | reverse complement strand
GTTTTGGACATTACTGCCGTTCCAGCAAATCCATATATTTCTGCCGTTCCCCCTCTGGGACTTTCAGCGCCGCCATAGCCTGCTCAATCGTCAGGCCCATTGTTTCCATAAGATTTTTGATGGAAGTCAAAATAGCGTCTGTCATACCTTTAGCTGTTCCCTTTTCCATAACACCCTTGCTCAGATTGCACATGGCAGGCACATCCCCCCCCATCATCGGTGTCATTGCCGTTCCAGCAAATCCATATATTTCTGTCGCTCGCTCTCCGGGACTTTCAGCGCCGCCATAGCCTGTTCAATGGTCAGGCCCATGGTTTCCATAAGGTTTTTGAGAGAGGATAAGATACCGTCAGCGCGGCCCATCTCCCTAACACCCTTGCTCAGATTGCACATGACCGACACCTCCCTTTCCATTGTCTGCGTCATTTGAATGTCGTAATCGTCCTGCAAAATCTTCCGCTTCTCCGCCTCGCTGGTTTCGTTGGAGAGAAGCACATCCAGCATCCGAAGTACGCCGTCATAGTTTGCCCCATCCGGCCCGCCAAGGCACAGCATGATGATGGACAGCAAATCATAATTCCTGACGGGTTCTTTGCCCTCGCCTACCAGGTGTTCCTCCACCAGCCGATACCGGGTGATGGTATTCTCCCGATACTGCGGCGGTTTCATGCAAATCCAGATGGAGTAGACCTTCTTGATTTTCTCATAGTGGGGGCCGGTGAACTCCCGGCCATACTGGGAAGAAATCATCCGGCAACAGTAGTATATGCCCCGCTTTATCAGCGGATAGCCGGGATAGAAATCGTTTTGAGCCTCAACATTGATGATAAGGGCAATTTGTTCCTCGGAGCCGGGAACAATAGCACGGAAACGAATGTCATAGGTGACTGTCCCCTCACGCACCGACTTGTCCTCGGTATCCATGCCGCTGATGACTGTGCCACCTTCGTCCGGCAGCACCGGGACAGCGGACACCTGGGGCTGACCCTCTATGTACTTTTCGGCAATATCGTTGACATCCTGATCCTTATATTCCTCCAGGCAGGACTTCATGATCCGCGCCAGGATTGCCTTTTCAGATAAGACACGCTTGCAGGCGGCGTCATAGCCTGAACTGTCATCCGTGGTATGCAAACCCTGTGCGATTGTCGTTTCGGCCTCCATCGCCCTCACCCCTTTTGTTCCATTCTACCATAGAAAACAGTGTCAAGCAAGCAGTTATTCCACTTTACTGCTTCCTACATATGATAAAAGGACGGGAGTAGATACTCTCGCCCTTTTTATCGAGCTAATTGAGCAGCCCGCACAATAAGTTTCTCATTTAGGGCTGAGATACACCCATGGCCATATTATATGCAGGAACGTGAAAAATGTCAATCAGTCCGATTCAAAAATTTTGCCGTGGAGAGAATGGCATAGATATATGGTAAAACGGACAGGAATGGGTGTCATTCCTGTCCGTTCGTATTTATGCGCTTCTCCCGGCGAGGGCTGTCAACAGCGCCGCCATATCCGGGGATTCCGCAAGAAGTTTGAGAAGCAACTGCTGTTTGGCCGCTGCGTCAAGATTTTGAAGTGGATCGGATGCCGGGGGCTGCTGCTCCCTGGGAGCCTCGACTGCTGTTGTGGTTTCCGCTGTACCGCCGCCCCCATAAAACTCTTTCTGGAACCTTGCGGCGTTTACACGGCGGTCATCATCCAGGATGTGGGCATACCGTTCCGTGACCATTGTGGCCTGTGCGTGGCCGGTGTCGCCCTGAACGGCTTTAATGTCGCCGCCGCTTAGTTTGAGCTTGTAGGTCGTACTGGTGTGCCGGAGACTGTGAAAGACCACCTTGGGAAGATTATTGTCCTGAATGAGTTTGCTAAAGGCCCGATTGATAAAGTTTGCTTCGGTGGGCGTCCCTTGGGTGCTGGCGAATACAAGGTCATAATCCCTGTATTCATCTCCCAGCAATTCTTTCAGCTCGTCAACCGTTTTCTTGCGCTCTACCAGCATTTCAGCCACCGCCCTGGGCAGAAATACCTTCCGCACACTCGTCCTTGTTTTCGGCTCTTTCAGGGCCAGCACGGTGGAGTTGCACCCCCGTACCGTGGGGAACTTGAACATGATACCCTTTTCCCCCATTTGGGCCAGCGATTCCCTGGAAATGCGCTGAAGCTCCTTGTCGATGTAGATATAGGCGCAGTCATTGTCTATGCTGTCCTGGCTAATATCTACACAGTTCCATGTCAGGCCCAGCAGTTCCCCCATACGCAGGGAACAGGCAAAGGCCAGATTGATTGCCAGGGAGAGGAATGGGTCATCACAGAGGGACAACGCTTTCATAAGCGTTTGAGCATCCCAAATATCCCGCTCATGCTTCTCGGCCTTGGGAACCGTGGCGTTCTGCACCGGGTTTCGTGCCATTATCTCCCACTTTACCGCCTGATTAAAAGCGTTCCGCAGGAGTTTGTGTATCTCCCGTATTGTGCTGGGGGAGATAAGCTCACCATCGGGATGCCCATATCGGGGAACCGCTTTCACGGTTTGGAGGTCTTTGTAGAACTTGGTCATCATCCGGGGGCTGATGTCGTCCAGCTTTACATCCCCGATAATGGGTTTAATATAGTTGTCGATCAAAGCCTTATGCCCATCAAAGGTAGAGGGCGCCCATGTGCTGACGCCATAGAGGGACACATACTCGTCCAGAAAGTCGGACAGGGTATCGGCGCTGGGTGGAATGAACACGCCGGTGTCGATCTGATGCTCAATCTCCGCTTTGCGCTTCTTGGCTTCCGCATGGGAGCCGCAGGTTTCCCATTTCTGGCGCTTGGCCCCGCTGCTGTCCGTGTAGGTATAGACAACAGAATACTTGGTTTTGCGCTTGATGATAGACGCCACGGTTGTTCCTCCTTTCAGCCGGTAACTATGGTGTGACGTTTTTGGGACTTGTACCACGCTTCAAAGCTGTCCTTGTAAATACGGATTTTGTCGTTTGCTTTAACTGTCGCAAACAGGTGTCGCTTGTTCACCATGTTATAAACGCTGTTGCGGTGTATGCCCAGCAGCCTTGCAATATCGCTCACCGATAAGGTGGCGTCCAAAAGCTCCTGCGGCGCTGCATCCTCCGGCTTCTTATAGTGGGACTGGCCCTGATACCATGCTTCAAAATTTTCTTTCAGGATGCGGGTCTGCCCATCGACCTTGAAAGTCTCAAAGGGGGCGTGGTTCTTTATCAGCTCGTAGACGGAGCCGGGGTTCAGTCCGAGGATGTCAGCCGCCTCCGGGACGGTCAGGGATGCGGGAAGCAGTTGGCCCGGTTCCGGCCCGTTGACCTTTTTGTAGCGGAACTGCCTGCCGTACCATTCCTCAAAGCTGTCCAGCATGATCCGCATTTTGCCGCCAACAAGAATGACTTTGAAGCGTCCCTGTTTCACAAGCCAATATGCCTCGACCTTTTTCATGCCGAGCAGCCTCCGCATTTCAGGAACGGAGATGCTGGTTTTTTCCATGCAGAAGTACCTCCTATGTAGATTTTGCACCCCGGCTTATTGGCTGGCACCAAGATATGTAGCTTGCCAATGTAGCCAAGGCTTTTGCCTTGACTACATTGTAGCGGGGAGGTTCATTTTACTCAAATGTGCGATTGTGCTAACCGATCTGAAATCGTACAGTTGACAATCACCCCTTGTCCAGCCATTCGTCAAAACTGGCTTTGGAGATACGGAGTTGGTTTCCAATCTTGACGCTCCGAAAGAGATTTTTCTTGATAAGGATATAAGCGGACGAACGGCTAATATCCAGGATAGCCATAATATCGTCTACGGAGTAAGCCCGTTTTTCGTTGTCGGGAATAGGGCTTTTTTCTGCATTGTGGGCGTTAAGTTCCGCCATGCGCTGTTCCATCAATTCATCAGTCATGCTCCGCACCCCCTTAATACCTGTCATCGCCCAGGCGCTTTTTCTTGTGGATGATGCGGTAATCGTAGCCGTCCCGGACGTGGCAGTACATACAAGGTTCTTTGGTTTGAGTACGGTCGATCCGCCTGACGATGTGTTCAGGCGAGTAAATAAACTGTTTGAGGCAGGTGCCGCAAAGCGTCAGCACCATTTCATCAGGTACATCGCCACGCGGTTCATCGGTGGGCCGCTCCTGTGCTGTGTCGCTGGGGTCTTGCAGGCCGACGCTGATGCCAAGGGCCTCGTCAATATAGTCCATCACATCATCGTCCAGGCAACCCACATAATCGCCCAGCCTGCTCTTGTCAATCGTCCTGATCTGCTCCAACATAGCCATAGAGCTTTGCGGGAGGCCGAAGAACGGCGGGATGCCGATGTGGGTCGGTTGGCGGAGCTTCTTCACCCTGGTGGTGATGGGGGCGATGATGATGGTAGGGCTGAAACTGTTTCCCACGTTGTTCTGGATGACGAGGACAGGCCGCGTCCCTCCCTGCTCGGAGCCGATCACCGGGTCTAAATTGGCATAGTACATCTGGCCGCGCAGCACCTCGTCTGGCCGTTCCCTTTTCATAAGGACACCTCACTTTTATGTGATTTGCCCTTGCAGCCAAATACCCATATACTCCCCAGGACGTGTGCAGAACACACCTGACCGCCAATCCATCCAGAGACTTATTATCATAACTGGCGATTGGCCGTCCCCGCGTTGGCGGTCAGATATGTAATGCACACTATTTGTCCTCGACACCCCGTGTGCAGGCCGAA
>CAJTVM010000152.1 GCA_910579595.1 uncultured Oscillospiraceae bacterium | reverse complement strand
CGCCGCAGGCGCAGAGGGCGGTATTGTCTTAACAAGCAACGAATTTGCTGGGGCAAATTCAGCTTGACAGGGGCTTGCCGCCCCTATGACCCCGCAAAATGACCGCCAACCGAACAATGTCAGTTGGCGGTCATCACCGCACGTTATCCCTTAATCTTCACGCCGGTAATGCGGCTCCGGCGTGTAGTGTTCTTTTTGGTACTTCTGATATTTTTCAGAACGCTGACGTTCAAACTCCGTATCTGGCGTCAACTCGTACTCGATGGGATCATCACAAACGGCATCCATCAGTATCCGTTCAAGATACTCGTACTCGGAAAACTGGTCTAACGATGCCATCACAAAGGAATCCCGCACATACCCGGCGCTCTCGGCCAAAAGCTCCTGATCCATGTAATAGCCGTAGTGTTCCACAAAGAATGTCAGCATCATAACAACCGTCCGGGTGTTCCCCTCACGAAAGGGGTGTATCTGCCAAATTTTCGCAAAGCACCGGGACACGGCTGGCACAAAGGCTCCTCTTGAAAGAGCGTTCCAATCCTGGGCGTGAATATCCTGAAAGACAGACGCTAAATCATCACTGATCGCTTCATCGTTGCTGTACCACACGCTGCGGCCCGCAAGAAGCCGTTCCCGTTTCTCAATGTTGATGATACGAAACTGGCCCGCCCAATCGTAAAGGTCGCCAAACAAAAAGCGGTGGATGCTTTGCAGGCCCTCCGGCGTAAAGTCGTGGAAGCCCTGTTCGTAGAGCAGCATCATGTTTGCGCGGGACTGTTCTGCCTCGATCAAATCCAGCGTCTTTTCATCTTTGATGGAAAGTGCGTTCCGCAGGACAGGAACATCATCATAGAGATAAGGATCAGCCATGCTTTCGTACCTGTGCGGCCAGTTTTGCGTGAGAAGCCAAGAGCGCCTGTTTCATCTGTTCGCCCGTGATCTCGCCTTTTGCCCAACTGCGGGAAAGAACCTGGGCATACCGGGAAACCGGCACACCTTCAATGGCATTGATGGCATCAGCCGTTTTTACTGCCGCAATTCTCCGCCGAATTTGTGCTGCTGTCATATCGACCACCTCTTTTATAGGATAGCACATAATCGGCGAAAAGAAAAGACGATTTTCCAACCACTGAAAAATGATTAAGGAGGCAATATGAGAAAACGTAATTGCAGGGTGGAGATTTACTTCACCAAGACCGAACTGGAAACCCTGACAAAAAAGGTCAGAAGGAGCGGCCTGTCCCGTGAGGGCTACTGCCGCCGCATCCTCAACGGCGCGGTGGTGAAGGAGGCCCCGCCCGCCGAGCTGCCGCTGTTGATCCGGGAGGTGCGGCGTGTGGGCTATAACATCGACCAGCTTTTGAAGCGGGCCAACTCCATCGGTCTGCTGGACGTGCCCCAGCTCCGCAAGGCCCTGGAGGACAACCGGGCCGTGGAGAAGCTGATCGTGGACACCTACACCACCCCCTCCGACTGATATGGCCGTGACCTCCATCTGGCCCATCAAGGGGCGTGTGGACAGGGTGATAAACTACGCCCGGAACCCGGAAAAGACCACCGAGGCCAGCTATGAGGAACTGGCGTCCCTCCATGCCATTGATAATGTGGTGGAGTATGCCGCCGATGATATGAAAACGGAGCGCCGCTCCTATGTGTCCTGCCTGAACTGCCGGGAGGACACCGCCGCCGCTCAATTCATGGAGACAAAGCGGTTATGGGGCAAGCTGGGGGGCCGGGTGTGCTACCACGGCTATCAATCCTTTAAGGCGGACGAGGTAACGGCGGAAACCGCCCATGAGATCGGCGTCAAGCTGGCCCAGGAGCTATGGGGCGACCGCTTTGAGGTGGTGGTGGCGACCCACTGTAACACCGGCCATTATCATAATCACTTCGTCATCAATTCCGTGTCCTGTGTGGACGGCTACAAATTCTACAATTCCCCCGCCGACTATGCCCGTATGCGGGAGGTGTCAGACCGGCTTTGCCGGGAGTACGCCATTTCCGTTATTGAGAACCCCGGCGGGCGGGCCAAGCACTACGCCGAATGGCAGGCCGAGCAGAACGGCAAGCCCACCCACCGGGGCACCATCCGGGCGGACATTGACCGGGCCATCCTCGCCTCCACCACCGAGCGCGACTTTCTGCGGGTGATGGGTGAAATGGGCTACCAGCTCAAAACAAGGGGCAAGGGCGGCAAGCCCCTGAAATATCCGGCGCTGAAACCGCCCGACGCTGGCGGCTATTTCCGCTTCCACAAGCTGGGCGAGGGCTATTCCCTGGACGAGATCAAGGAGCGTATTCTGCACAACCTCCAAAAGCAGGTGCCATTCCCGGAGGTGGCGCATCGTCCGCCCCGCCGTTACCGGGTGCGGGGAAAGTCCCGGAAGAAAGTCACCGGCCTGCGGGCGCTATACTTCCGTTACTGCTACGAACTGCACATCATCGTCAAACGACCGGCATCCGTCAAGCGGGTGCCTTTTTTGTTGCGTGAAGATATAACCAAGCTGGACAGGCTGGACGCGGAAACCCGGTTTTTGGGGAAACACCGCATCGGCACCATCGGGGAACTGACCGCCCACCGGGAAATGGCATCGGCGGAGATCAACGCCCTGACCGCCCAGCGGCAGGAACTCCGTAAAGAACTGCGGCGGCTCAACCGACAGGGCGACCCCGCAGCCGTGGACGAGGTGAAGCAGAAAATCAGCGCCATATCCAGCCGTCTGAAGGCGCTGCGAAAGGAGGTGGTCTTATGTGACGGTATCGCCCAGCGTTCCGGGCAGGTCAAGGAAAACCTGGAACGGCTGATAGAGCAAAAGGAAACCGAACGAAAGGAGTTGACACAGCATGAGCTATTCAGGCGACGCGGCGGAGCAGGTCGTGAGGCTGTCCCTGGAAACAGGTGAGGTGGCGGTCAAGCTGGCCGGTGAGGGTGCCAAGCAGCTTGCCATCCTCTTGTACGCCATCCTGCGGGAGCAGAAGAAAACCAAGGGCAAGACCCGGCTGACCAATATGCTCCGCAGCGGCAAGGAGTTGAAGGTGTTCGCCGTGAAGGACAGCGACCTCCAGCTTTTTTGCCGGGAGGCCAAGAAGTACGGCGTCCTCTACTGCGTTCTGAAAGACCGGGACGCCACGGACGGGCTGACCGACATCATGGTGCGGGCCGAGGACGCCAGCAAGATCAACCGTATCTTTGAGCGATTCAACCTGGCTACCGTAGATATGGCTGAGATCAGGAGCGAGATCGAGCGCAGCCGTCAGGAACAGCAAGCAGAAGTCCCGGAAGCGCCAGCGGCGGCGGAGCCGATGACCGAGCAGGAGGTGGATGAGCTGCTGGACGCTATGCTGTCCCCGCCCCCGGAGGGCGAACTGCCCGCCCCGGAGCGCACCGCCCCCGAACCCGAACAGGACATGGACGAGTTTTTGGCATCGGTGCTGGGTGCTTCCCCCACCAGGGAGGAGGGCCAGACCGAAAACCCCACCGAAGGCCGGATCGAGAAATCCCGTCAGTCCGAGCCTACCTCAAAGCCCAAAGAGCCAGCCGCACCGGGTACTTCTGATCCGCAGGAGCGTTCCCGTCCCTCCGTCCGTAAGGAGCTGGACGCGATTAAAGCGGAGCAGAGAGAAAAGGCGGCAAAAGGTAAGGAGCAGTCCAAGCCCACCAAGGGGCCGAAACACAAGGCCCCGCGAAAGTATAAACCCAAACGGTTAAAGGAGCGATAACGATGCCGAATTATGATGATCTGTTTACCAGCCATCCCGCCCAGCGGGAGGAAACGCCCTTTGATAAGGACGCATGGGCGGCGAAAAAGCAGGCGGAGCGCGAGGGCGTCTACGCCATGATCGACAACCACGTTCACGACATGGGCATGGACGGCGGCGTGTTCCAAGGCTATCTGGACGTGCAGGCCCGCTTTGACCTCTACTCCGTGAGCAACGCCATCCTGATCGCCGCCCAATGCCCGGAGGCCACCAAGCTGGCCGACTTCGACAGTTGGAAGGCCGACGGCGTGTACGTCAAGCGGGGCCAGGATGCCATCACCATTCTGGAACCGGGCAAGGAGTACAGAAAGGACGACGGAAGCACAGGCGTGTCCTACAATGTGAAAAAGGTCTTTGATATTTCTCAGACCAGGGCCGAGCAGCGGCCCGCCCCCGCCGTGGCCCGTGACGAGCGGCTTTTGCTGAAAGCCCTGATGAACAACGCCCCCTGCCGCTTCTCCATCTCCAACGAACTGCCGGAGGGCACCAACGTGGCCTATCACCCGCAGAACAATATCATCTATGTGCGGCAAGGGCTGGATGCTCCCACCATTTTCCGGGGGCTGGCCCAGGAGCTGGCCCGCGCCCACATGGACAAGGGTGGTATCGCCTGTGAAAGCCCCGACTTCACGGCGTACAGCGTGTCCTATATGCTGTGCAAGCGCAACGGCGTGTCGGTGGAGGGCTTTTCCTTTGACCGCCTGCCGGAGAGCTACGCCATGATGGACGCCAAGGCGCTCCGGGCCGAGGCGGGCGTCATGCGGGACGTGGCTGGCACCATCACCGCCGATATGAACCGGCTCTTTGCCGCCCAGGAGAAAGCGCAGAGTGTCGTCGCACGCTCCACATCCTTCGCTTCGCCGCAAGCGGCAAAGCTCACTCGTTCCGCTGCTCCTCCTTCCCCCGCCGAACCCGCTTCGCTGGGCTTCGGCGGGGACCCCAATAGGGACGGCGGCGCGAGGTAAGGAGGGCGCTCTATGCGTGATGAAAAACGTGTGGT
>CAJTVM010000151.1 GCA_910579595.1 uncultured Oscillospiraceae bacterium | reverse complement strand
ACGGCGAGGACGTGCGCCTGACCTTTGACCAGGACGGCAGGGCGGTGGAAAATGAGACACCGCTGTTGAAGCAGTATTATGATAATACCGCTTTCCGTAACCGGCTCCATCAGGAGATTATCAGCGAAACCTATTCCACAATCTCCCAGCCGGAGCAGGCCGCAAAAACGCCCGTCTCTATGGATTCCCCGGAACGGTTTGAAATTGTCCGCCTTTGGGGAAACGGCCCCTTTGGTATTTATGACAATGCACTGGAACGCTTCTATGCGGAAGGAACCCAAACGCTCCAATTCGTAGAGCGGGGCAGCGCGGAGAATTATCTGGCGAATATCCACCGCGTCACCGGGCGGACGGTTCCCCCAGAGACTTCCGCAGAGTGGGTGGTCACTCCGGTTACGCTCTATGAAACGGCACTGAAAATACTGGACCGGGCAATCGGGAACAGCAGTCTTTCTCAATATCTGCGGGACCGTGATCTGGATTACAATGAAGCGGCGGACACGCTGAATGCTGAAATGCCCGATCTCATGGAGGCGGCGAGGGCTTATCCCGACATTCTTGCCGCGTTCCATTCTCTCCCGATGTTCCGGGAGTGGCTGGTAGAGGACCTCATGGAGCGCCGTTATCAGGACGTGATTACGGACCCGCGCCTTGCGCCGGAACGGTATGCCGACAGCCCGGACGCACCGGATTGGGCGCGGGCTGTCCCCGCTGCGGACCGTTCGGAGCCGGAACAAGCGGAGGCCGGTGTAGAGATACCCCCCGCGCCGGAGACAGTGCCGGAACCAACCGGGGTAGGTGCGCCGGAGCAGCCGGAAACCCCTGCCGCTGTCCAGACCGAACCCAATCTCACCCCCAATGTTGACGAATATCTGGACCTGAAAGCCCGATACCCGGATAAGCTCGTCGGCGTTCAGGTGGGGGACTATATGCTGTTCTACGGGAAGGACGCCGAAGCAGCGGCCCCCGCCATGGGGAAGGACCTGCTGACGCGGGATATTCCCGGCCTGGGCAGCACCTTTGTCACCGGAACCTCCCTGGGCTGGCAGTCCGCATTGACGGACCTGCTGGAACATGGTCATAGTGTGGTTCTGGCCCGGCCTGACCCCGAACGCGGCCCGGACGCGCCCTATGAGATCATCAAGGAGCGGAGCGCGGCGGAGTTCATCCCCCTGGGCATGGAGCTGACCATGGACGGGCGGCGCATGAAGATCGACAGCGTGGACTTCCAGGCGGGGACCGTCAGCCTGCTGGACTTGGATATGAAGGGCTGGTTTCCTATTTTCCGCTCAGAGCCGATTCCCTTTGTCCGTGAATTTATAGAGGAAGCCCAGCGCAGAGAGGAATACACCATTGCGGAGGTGGCGGCACACCGTCAACGGATGGAGGCCGCTGATGAAATCCCCGTGGGCATGGAACTGACGGTGGACGGACAGCGTGTAAAAATCCACAGCATAGACGCGGAGCATGATGTTGTCCGCCTGAAAATTCTGGATACGGCCTATTCCTATCTCCAGCGGTCCATCCAGGCCGTGCGGGACCTTGTTGCCAAAGCCCACGCTGCCGTTTTGGGTATGGATGAATCAACACCTCCCCCGCCTTCCCCCGAACCGGAGCCGGAACAGGTGGAGATTGACGGCGGGCAGGTGGTTCCGCCCCCTCCGCCAGCTTCCCGCCAGCCGCGCCGGGAACGCCATAACTTCCAGATCACCGATGATAACCTGGGTGTTGGCGGCGAAAAAACGAAATATCAGTACAATGTGGCGGCTATCCGTACCTTGAAGCAGATCGAGGCGGAGAGCCGCCTTGCCACGCCGGAGGAACAGGAAACCCTATCCCGCTATGTGGGCTGGGGCGGCATTGCCGGGGCGTTTGACCAGAATGACCCCAAGTGGGCGAAAGAATACGCCGAGCTGAAGGAACTGCTGACCCCGGAGGAATACAAATCCGCCTGTGCCACGGTCCTCAACGCCCACTATACCAGCCCCACCGTTATCAAGGCCATGTATCAGGCGGTGGAGAATATGAATTTCCAGCCGGGGACCGTGCTGGAACCGTCCATGGGCATCGGCAACTTTTTCGGCCTCCTGCCGGATTCTCTGGCGTCGGCGAAGCTGTACGGCGTAGAACTGGACGATCTCACCGGGCGCATTGCCAAGCAGCTCTACCAGAAAGCGGACATTACCCTCGCCGGTTTTGAAACAACGGACCGGAAGGACTTCTATGATCTGGCCATGGGCAACGTGCCCTTTGGTCAGTACCACGTCAACGACCCCGCCTATAACAAGCTGGGTTTCAACATCCACAACTATTTCTTTGCCAAGGCGCTGGATCAGGTGCGTCCCGGCGGCGTTGTGGCCTTTGTCACCAGCCGCTACACCATGGATTCCAAGGACTCCACTGTGCGGAAGTATCTGGCGGAGCGGGCCGACCTGCTGGGGGCAATCCGGCTTCCCAACAACGCTTTCAAGGCCAATGCCGGGACCGAAGTGGTGTCCGACATTATTTTCCTGCAAAAGCGGGACCGCCCCGCCATTGAGCAGCCGGGATGGGTGCAGGTGGGAGAAAATGAAGATGGCTTCAAGATCAACAGCTATTTTCTGGAACACCCGGATATGGTGCTGGGACAGCCCACGTCTGAGAGTACGCAGTACGGCAGGCAGGACTACACCGTCGCGCCCATTGCCGGGGCGGACCTCTCCCGGCAGCTTGCCGGGGCCATTCAGAACCTTGCCCCGCCTGACCGGGAGCTGCTGGAGATTGAACCGGAGCAGGAGGGGGAGCTGGAATCCATTCCCGCCGATCCCTCTGTGCGGAATTTCAGCTACGCGCTCTCGGATGGAAAGCTGTATTTCCGCGAAAATTCCCGCATGAAGCCCGTGGACCTGGGCAAGACCCCCACGGAGCGGGCCATGGGCATGATCGCCATTCGGGACTGCGCCCGGAAGCTCATTGATTTGCAGTTGGAAAACGCCGGGGACGATGTAATCAAGGCGGAGCAGGCCAAGCTCAACCGGCTTTATGACGCTTTCACGAAGAAACATGGCCTGTTGAACAGCCTGGGCAACAGGAGGGCCTTTGAACAGGATTCCTCCTACCCGCTTCTGTGTTCCCTGGAAGTGCTGGACGATGAAGGGAATTTGGAGCGCAAGGCGGATATGTTCACCAAGCGCACCATCCAGAACCGTCAGGCCGTCACCAGCGTGGACACGGCGGTGGAGGCCCTGGCGGTGTCCATTGGAGAGAAGGCCCGTGTGGACCTGGAGTACATGGCCGGTCTGATGGGCGGTTCTGATAAGATTCCGCAGATCGTGGAGGATTTGAAGGGCATTATCTTCAAGGACCCCGCCACCGGCCCCTTTGATTTTGCCGGGGGCGGCGAAAATTGGTCACGGGGCTGGCAGGCGGCGGACGAATACCTTTCCGGCAACGTCCGGGTAAAGCTGGCCCAGGCCCGCGCCGCCGCAGAAGATAACCCGCAGTTTGCTATCAATGTGGAGAAGCTGGAACAGGTACAGCCCAAAGACCTGACCGCCACGGAGATCAGCGTCCGGGTGGGCGCGTCCTGGATTGACCCGGAGATTTACCAGCAGTTCATGTTTGAGTTGCTGGGAACATCGGAACGTCTGCGTGAGAAGAAGATTCAGCTCCGTTATTCCGATTCCTCCGGCGAGTGGCGGGTCCAAGGAAAGAACGAGGACAGCCGGGATAACGTCCGTGTCCACACTACCTACGGCACCAAGCGCGTCAACGCCTATGAGCTTTTTGAGGCCGCGCTGAACCAGCGGGACGTGCGGGTATTCGATAAAAAATGGATAGGCGGCGAGGAAACCCGCGTTCTCAACGAGGAAGAAACCACGTTTGCCCAGCAGAAGCAGGAGGCGATCTGCGAGGCGTTCAAGGAGTGGATTTTCAAGGACCCGGAGCGCCGGGAGGCGCTGTGCCGGAAGTACAATTCGATCTTCAACGCGACCCGGCCCCGTGAGTACGACGGCTCCCATATCCGCTTTGCGGGCATGAACCCGGAAATCTCCCTGCGGCCCCACCAGCAAAACGCCGTGGCCCATATCCTCTATGGCAAGAATACGCTGCTGGCTCACTGTGTCGGCGCGGGCAAGACCTTTGAAATGGTTGCCGCCGCCATGGAGAGCAAACGCCTGGGCCTGTGCCAGAAATCCCTATTCGTCGTCCCTAACCACCTGACGGAGCAGTGGGGCGGCGATTTTTTGCGCCTGTATCCCGGCGCGAAGGTGCTGGTGGCCACCAAGAAGGACTTTGAACCCCACCGCCGCAAGAAGTTCTGCGCCCGGATCGCCACCGGAGACTATGACGCTGTTATCATTGGCCACAGCCAGTTTGAGAAGATTCCTCTCTCTCCCGAACGGCAGAGCGCCGTCATCCGGGACCAGATTGACGAAATTATAACCGCGATTGAGAGCGCGAAAGAGGAAGATGGCGACCACTTTACCGTCAAGCAGATGGAGAAAACCAAGAAAAATCTGGAGGCAAAGCTGGAGAAGCTGGCGGCAAAGGAGAAAAAGGACAATGTGGTGACGTTTGAGGAACTGGGCGTAGACCGTCTGTTTGTGGACGAAGCACATTCGTTCAAAAATTTGTTCCTCCACACCAAAATGAGCCGTGTGGCGGGCATTGCTCAAACGGACGCGCAGAAGTCCAGCGATATGTACGGCAAATGCCGCTACATGGACGAAATCACCGGCGGGCGTGGTATTACTTTCGCCACGGGGACCCCGATCTCCAACAGTA
>CAJTVM010000150.1 GCA_910579595.1 uncultured Oscillospiraceae bacterium | reverse complement strand
CTGGGCAACGCCATGCCCCCCGACGAGATCATCAAGGACTACGGCGCGGATATGCTGCGCCTGTGGGTGTCGTCCGCCGACTACACCCAGGATATGCGCATTTCCAAGGAGATCATGAAGCAGCTCAGTCAGGCGTACCTGAAGATCCGCAACACCGCCCGGTATATGCTGGGCAACCTGGACGGTTTCGATCCGGATAAGGCCGTGGCTGTCAAGGACATGGTGGATTTGGACAAGTGGGCCGTGGCGGCGTTCAACAACCTGGTGAAGGATGTCCGTGCCGGGTACGAGAGCTATGAGTTCCACACCGTGTACCGCGCCATTTACAACTTCTGTGTGGTGGAGATGTCCAACTTCTATCTGGATATCATCAAGGACCGTCTCTACTGTGGGGACGATAAGGGCCGCGCCTCCGCCCAGTCCGCTTTGTACCTGATCCTGGACGGCATGACCCGGATGATCGCCCCCATCCTGGCCTTTACCAGCCAGGAGATCTGGACCGCCATGCCCCACCGCTCCACAGACGATGCCGAGTGCGTGCTGTTCAACGACATCCCGGACTACGATCCGGCCCTGGCGCTGGATGAAAAAGAAAACGAGCGCTGGGCGTTGGTTATTTGTTTCCGCGATCTGGTGAATAAGGCTTTGGAACAGGCGAAAGAGCAGGGAATTAAGAAGAACCAGGACGCGGAGGTTACCCTGTGCTTAGATGTGGAGAGCCTGGAAGGATGGAAAAATGGGACTTATCTGTCCGGCTTCGAAGAGGCGGATTTGGCGGAGATTTTCATTGTTTCTTCGGTTACAATCACGGGTGAAACAACGGATGACGGTTGCTGGATTGCTGAACTGCCCAGCGCAACGGCGTATGTGAAGCTTTCCGAGGCCCCGAAGTGCCCCCGGTGCTGGAACCACGACGGGCACATCGGAACGCCCGGCCACCATGCCGAGCTGTGCGATCGGTGCGCGGCGGTGCTGGGAGAATAAGCGTAAAAAATCCCCTCCCCACTATGCGGGGAGGGGATTTTTAATCTGTTGTGCTTAAGGAAGCGCTGATTAAATGCGCCTGCGGCGCTTCACGGGTATTTTCACCACAACGTCATTGTGTTTTTTTGAAATAAACCCAATTGTTCCTGCGAAATCCCGCCTCATTGTGGCAAAGAATCCCTCGCAAATCGCTCTTGCCGATTTAATCAGTCCTTCCTTAATATGGCACAATTTCAGTCCAACAGGTCTCCAAGACCTTCCAGTCCCTTCTCCAGTTCGTGCAGTGCGTAGTGAATTTCGCAATAGCCGTTCTTCACAGCTTTGTCATTGCAGCCGCTTTCCTTGCAGGTAGTGGAACAGCCTGCCATGCAGAGGATCATGAACACGGCGGCAATCAGGGCAGCCAGTTTTTTCATCTTGAATTCTCCCTCTCTCTCATTCTTTGGTAATAAATAACTAACATACAATAGCATGAATTTGGGAGAAAGTCAATATATCCTGTCTTTTATCCGTTGGGCTGATTGACCACGCCGGTGAACAGCGGCAGGCCGGAGTCCCCGGTGACGGCGAACAGGAAGGGCCGGTCCAGGGTGAAGTCCACCTCATCGTCCGGGGGCATCTCCGCGCCGGCCCCCACCATAATGACGGTGTAGGCCGCCGCCTCGCAGCCCTCCTCGTCCACCTTCATCCGGGCGGCATGCTGGGCCGTGCCGACGTACAGCGGGTCGGTGGTGCTGGCCTCCAGGGGAACGAAGTTGGACACGCCCATGTCAAATACATCGGTGACACCCAGCTCCTTCAGGCCGTCAATCAGATCCAGGTCGGAGGACACGTCGAATTTTGGCATGGACAGGTTGATGTTGAGGAACTTCTGTCCGGGCCAGCCGCCCACGGTTTCCTGGGCCTCTTCGTCCCACTGGCCGTATTTGCCATGAAGCAGGAACTCCATGGCCTCGCCGCTCTGGAGCAGTTCATCCGCGCTGACCCCCTCGTCGGGGAGGATCAGCCACATACTGCCGCCCCGCTGGAAGGGGAGCTGCATGGCGGCGAAATGGTCGCCCCAGTAGTAGGTGTTTTCCGTGGTCTTGCGCATGAACTCCGCGTCCACATCGCCAGAGGGGGCATGGAAGGTGTCCGTCTCGGTGCGCTCCTGGTTGAACTCACCGTCCCACGCGGCCTTAAAGTAGATGGTGGAGGCCAGGGCCAGCACCGTCCGCGCGTCAAACTCCAAACCCTCCGCCTGCTCCGCCAACAGGCCCCGGGTCTGCTCATTGAGCCAGTCCCGCAGGGCCTGGTTGTACTCCTCGCTCCCCATTTCGCCGGAGAAGGAGGAGGCGTAGTAGGTGTTCGCCAGGGTATCCAGGGTGTCCTGGCTGTAGGTCATATCGTCCCGCAGCCACAGGGAATTGCCCAGGATGGAGGTGACCACCCCGTCGTCCCGGTAGTTGTCCCGCCACAGGGCCTGGGCGCGGGTGCGCAGGGCCTCGATGGAGTCCGCCTGGAGCAAGTCTAAAATCTGCTGGCGGCTGTTTTCCCCGGTGGTTTCCGCCAGCATGGCCAGGGCCATATAGACGTTGATGGGGGAGTAGACCCGGTTTTCCTCCCCGGCGTCCGAGAGGAACTGGGCGGTGGAGCGGGTGAGGAATTCGTCCATGACCCCGGTATAGTCCGCGTTGGAGCGCAGGGCGTTGATGTCCTCCCGCCAGGCGGCGTAAGCTTCGCCGTAGGCTTTGTCCGCCTTGTCCCAGGCGTCCTCGCTGTCGCCGATATCGGCGAAGAAGTCCTCGTCCTTGGGGTAGGGGTGCATTGCCGGATACGCCGCCAGGGACAGGGCGTGGGCGCGGTGGGAGCCGCCGCCGGAATTGGCGGGATCTTCCGGAATGGTGCGGAGCTGGCCCGGATCGTTTTCGGAATAAGGGATAGGCTGGCCAGGTTCATCGTTAGAGAGGGTGGAGGGCGTTCCCGCCCGCCGGCCTGCCCACGTCGCCACACCGCCAATGATGGCAACCGCCAACACCGCCGCCACTGCCCCCGCCCAGCGGGTGTAGGAGCGCTTACCGGCGGGGCGGGCGGCCTTTTCCTTGATTTCTTCGGGGGCGTGGATGCCCTCGTTTGCCTTTTTATATCGTTTCAAAGCTGTACCTCCTCAAGCATATCCCGCAGAAGGGCGCGGCCCCGGCTGAGCTGGGACTTGATGGTGCCCTCCGGTGCGTCGAGCATTTGGGCAATCTCTGTCACAGACAGGCCCTCGAAGTAGTGCAGGTGGATGACGGTCCGGTATTTCCCGGGCAGGGAGAGCACCGCGCTGTACACCTCGCGGTAATCGTCCTCCACCCCCACCTCCTCGGCGGTTTCCAGGGGCACAATGCGACGCCGCCAGGGGGAGGCGGTGAGGCTTTTGGCCCGGTTCACGGTGCAGCGGATGAGCCACGCCTTGCGGTACTCGTCGCTGTGGAATTTTTCCTCGTGGCGGAAATAGCGCAGGAAAACCTCCTGGAACACGTCCTCCGCGTCGGGGACGCTGGCGGTGCGGGCCAGCGCAAGCCGGTACACCATATCGCCCCAGCGGTTGACCACTTGGGTGCGCTGTTCCTCTGTAAGGGCCATTGGGCGTACCTCCTTTCCACCAGCGCCTCGGCCGCGGCGCCGGTTTTGCCTGTCATTATAAATACCCTGGGGGAGGGCAAATGGTTGCATGGGGCGGATTTTTTGGGGAACGGGGGATAACTTGAGGGGAACCCGGCATCAGCCTCTTGACAAATGGGCGGTAAGGCACTATAATATAAAAGCTGACCGCTGGACGGCAGCAAGATGCGGATGTGCTGGAACTGGTAGACTGGCTAGCTTGAGGTGCTAGTGGCCCACGGCCGTACGGGTTCGAGTCCCGTCATCCGCACCAACGCCAAAACCCCGAAACCCCTGTATTTGCAAGGCTTAATAGTGATAAGTAACTATTTGCCGCAGAGGGCGGCGTGACCGAGTGTCACGCCGTCTTTCTGCGTCCATAGGTAGTTTGCGTAATTACAGGTTCGCTGATTTCTGGTACTTCAACTTCCTCCAGGAAGTTGAAAACGATTTTGACCTTCTGCGTCCGCTTGCCGCTGGACTTGTCCGGGGCATAGACGATGATCTGCTTGATAAACTCATTCACGATGGTGGTTGTCAACTCCGGGATGTCCACATACTTTTCCAGCAGGGCGAGGAACTGGTCAACATTGTCCTCCATTTCCTCGCGGGTCGCCACCCAGTCCTCAAGACCGATGACCTCATTGTTGAGCGCGGCCTGCTCCGCTTCGTAGCCCTCCAGCATCTTCTGGTAACGCTCCTGGCTCAGATCACCGAGTACCATGTCCTCATAGATACGGGTGATGAGCTTGTCGATGTCCGCCAGACGCTTCTTCGCTTTCTCCAGCCGCCGCTTGTCCTCTCGGATGGACTTCTCCTGTTCCTCCCTCTGGCACATCAGCCAGTCCTCTTGAAAGCCCTCCACATCGGCCCGGATATACTCCGTCACGGCCCGAATACGTTCCAGCACCACATCCCGCAGAACGTCCTCCCGGATATAGTGCGCCGAACAGGTTCCACGTCCGCTCTTGTACTTGGCGCAGACGTAGTGGTCCTGCTTGCCGTCAAAGTTCTTACAGGTGGCGAAGTGGAGTTTACTTCCGCAGTCGGCGCAGACCACCAGACCGGAGAACAGGCCCTGCCGCTCTGCCTTGGTCATGCGTCGTTTGTGCTGGCGAAGCTCCTGCACTCTGTCCCACTGTTCTTTCGGCACAATGGCCT
>CAJTVM010000149.1 GCA_910579595.1 uncultured Oscillospiraceae bacterium | reverse complement strand
AAGAAGTCCGTCATCAGCTATGTGGTGAACCAGTTTCAGAAGGTCTACAAGGCCAAGGACGAGAATCTGGACTACGAGAGAGAATTGACCGCCCAGCTTGCCAAGCTGCAAAAGACCCGCCAGAAGTACATGGATATGTACGCCGACGACCTGATCTCCCGTGACGAGCTGAACGCCAAGATCGGCGGGATGCGCAAGGAGATTGAGCGGCTGGAGAACGAATTGAAGATGATCTCCTACAACCTGACCAAAGGGGAGCAGTTGGAGAGCGTCCTGACCAGCACCTTCAAGGAGATCGAGGACATCACCGACGTACATCAGATGACCAACACCCAGCTCAAGCGTATTATACAGAAGATCGAGGTAGATAAAGAGGGGAATGTTGACATCTACCTGCGCCTTTTGGGCAATTTAGGGCTGGACAGTACCGTTCTAATTAGCGATAACCTTACATAAGGATTTAAGCGAACGCCTGCCCGCCATCAACCGTGGGCTGCACCAGCAGGTCAAGGAAATACTCAACGAAAATAAGGCCGAACGCCATATCCGGGGCGGCATCGCCACCAGGAAGAAATACAAAGGGGAGTAGTATAGCAAAAGGGGAGGGCCTCAGAAAAGGCCCTCTCCTTTTTGTGGATAAGTTTTTTCACCAGCCGCGGTCATGGCCGCTGTGGCAACCTCCCCAGCCGCTCCAAACGTTGGAGGAATGGCTGTACCCGCAGGTCCCGTCACAGTATCCGGCGGTATGATTGGCGCCGCAGTAGACGATTTCATTGTGGTAGTGCCGGCCCGACAGCGTACAGTCCTCCACCGGGCACAGGGGAGCACAGGAACCGTCGCACAGATCGTTCCCGTGGGTGTGGCCGCAGTACACCGTCCGATTGTGGTAGTGGTACCCCATGACGGTACAGTCCTCCACCGAGCAGGGCTGGATGGCGCGGCGGGCGCGGCTCCGCCCGTGACAGCCGTGGGCAAAGGCAGTGGGAACCATCAGGGACACGACACACATGGCACACAACGCAGAGATAAGGATTTTTCTCAGAGACATAACGGTTCTACCTCCAAAAATTATTCCTCTGGGCTTCTTGGCTTGACTAACGCTATCGTCATTATAGCATACTGCGGCAGGGAATGCAACACCCTTTATGAAATATCTTCCCCCGGGATTACCCCTCCGCCCCGGGCTTGACGGATATGGTCACATCATTGATCCACTTGCCGCCGCGGAACCGCCAGAGGCCCAAGATGCACTTGACAATATTCTCGCTTACCGTGGCCAGCTGCACCCAGAAAATGCCCATCTTGAGCACCAGCCCCGCAAGTACCGCCAAGGGCAGCGACACCAGCCACAGCGGCGTGATGTCGATGACGGTAGCCGCCGTCACGTCTCCTCCACCCCGGAGCACCCCCACAATGTTGGTTGTCTCGAAGGAGCGCAGGGGCATCATGATAAAGATCACCGTCAGCATCATGGTGCAGATCCCACCAGCCGTTGGGGACAGCTTGAACAGGGGATAGACCACCGGGACAATAAACAGGTGAAGCAGCACCAGGAACACCAACCCGGCCCCCAGACCAAACAGGAACGCCAGTACGTTGAGTAGCGCCCCCAGGGAATACACCCGATCCGACTTGCCCGATCCGATCTCCTGCCCCACCAGGATGGCGGCGGTGCCAGCGATGGCAAACACACCCACGGTGCACAGGTTGGTGATATTACCCGCGATGGCATAGGCGGCCAGGATCTCCTCCGATCCGTCCATATGGCCCATAATGGTGGGGAACAGGGAGGATCCCAGTCCCCACATAGTCTCATTGCACATCACGGGGGTAGCGAAGCGGACAAACCGCCGCACCATCTCCCGGCCGGGGCGCAGCAGCAGGCCCAGATCCAGGGGGAATTTTTTGTCCCGAAGGGCCCAGACAATGGCGATGGCGCAGGCCAGAATTCGGGCCAGCAGGGTGGCCAGGGCGGCGCCCCGCACCCCCAGGGGGGCAACGCCCAGATTGCCGAAGATGAACACCCAGTTGAGAAAGGTATTGCTCACCATGGACACCCCCAGGATAATCAGCCCCCGGTTGGGGTTGCCCATGGCCCGGTGGGCGCCGTTGTAAACCTGCACGAAGCTGTCAAAAAAGTAAGACCAACCCACAATCTGGGCATATTGGGCGGCGGTGGACACCACCCCCTGGTCGCTGCCAAACAGCCCCATGAACTGATTGGGCAGGAAACCCATAATCAGGGCAAACACCAGCCCGATGGTCCCCGCGATGTACATACCGATGCCCATCACACGGTTGATGGCCTGGAAATCCCCCTTGCCCCGGTACTGGCTGATGAGGACGGACGATCCGCTCTGGATACCGAACATCATGAGCTGCACCACGAACACCGGGATGTTGGCCAGCGTCACCCCTGCCAGCGGCCCCTGGCCCATGGTACCCACCATAAAGGTGTCCACCAGCCCCAGGGAATTGGTAATCAGGTTTTGCAGCAGGATGGGCAGGGCCAGCGACAATAATTTGGGGTAAAAACCCGGCTCCCGCCGGAATATCTTTAACATTTTGCCAAATGCTCCTTTATCAGAATAATATCGTTCCAATCCTTTTCCCGACCGAGGTTCTCTTTCATTTTTATCATTCCATTCATTGAGACAATGGGCAATCCCTCGAATAAAACGACCTGATCCTCGATCCAGTTTTCAAACAGCTCGATGGCGTTGGAAAAAACGACTCTCCGGCTTCCATCGCGGAGGACTTCTGTGAGGTATCCTTCCCGCTCCAGTTTATCGGCCATTTCGGAGGTACAGCCCAGGTCAATATCTTGGGTCAAGTCCCTGATTCCATATAACACCATAGCCGCGCCTGACACCACCCAATATTCCTTGGGATCAAACGCTGCCTCCTTTAATAAACCGATGATTTTCTCTTTATTCAACATAAAAGCGTCCTTTTCAAGTATCACGACAGGGTGGTAAAAAGGCTGTCCACAGCGCCCTTCAGTGCCTCCACCAGATTGTCCGCCTCCTCCCGGGTGGACTCCGGGGAGAAGGACAGCCGCAGCGCACCGTCCAGCCAGGGCTTGGGCAGTCCCATGGCGGCAAACACATGGCTGGGCCTGCCCCTGTGGCAGGCGGATCCCGAGGAGACACACACTCCCCGATCCCCCAGCACCCGCACCACCACCTCGCTCTTGTAGCCGGGAAGGGTCACGGCACAGATATGGGGAGCCTCCCCGGGGGAAATGACCTCCAGCTTGGGCAGGGCCTCCCTTAATTTATTTAAGGTATATTCCTTGATGGCCGCGGTGTGCTCCAGCCGCCCGGAATCCGCCATGTCCGCCCGGACGGCGGCGGCAAAGGCGGCGATCTGCGCGGTGGCCTCGGTGCCGGAGCGCAGGCCGTCCTCCTGCCCGCCCCCGGTAATTAACGGGCGCAGGCGCACCCCTTTTTTGATGTACAGCGCCCCGATCCCCTTGGGCGCGCCGATCTTATGGCCGCTGACGGCGATCAAGTCCGCCCCCAACCGGGCCAGGGGATAGTCCACCTTCAAAAAGCCCTGAACCGCGTCGCAGTGGAACAGTACGGCGGGGTCGGCGGCCTTTACCGCCTTCACGCTTTCCGCCACCGGCAGAAGCGCCCCCGTCTCGTTGTTCACCAGCATCATGGACACCAGCGCCGTGTCCGGCCGCAGGGCGGAAACCACCTGCTCCGCCGTGATCCGGCCCGTCTTGTCCGGCTTTAAATACGTCACCTCGTACCCCTGCCGCTCCAAATCCTTGCAGGTTTCCAGCACGGCGGCGTGCTCAATGGCGGTGGTGACGATGTGCTTCCCTTTCCGGCGATTGGCCTCCACCCCCCGGCGGATGGCCCAATTGTCGCTCTCGGTGCCGCAGGAAGTGAAGCACAGCTCCGCCGGGACGCAGCCCAGGGCGCGGGCCACCGTCTCCCGATCCTCCTTCACCCGCTGAGCGGCCTGCCGGCCATATTCGTAACGGGAGGAGGGGTTGCCGAAGGCCCCCAACGCCCCCACCATGGCGTCCACGGCCTCGGGATGCACTGGAGTGGTGGCGGCGTAGTCAAAATAAATCAGCTGTTCCGGTTTCATATCCCTTTCCTCCCGCATAACTGCCCATTGAATCGCGTCAGAGTACCATTCTAATCGCACGCTGTGGGAAAGTCAATCGGGAAATTACCCATTCCAGCCGGTTTTTTATCTTCACCCTTTACAACCGGGGAAGATTTCTATATAATACAGGAATTGAGATTGAATGAATATATCGGCGGGCCCCGCCGCGGAAGGATGAAAACGCAATGCTGCAATTTGACGAGTACCGGGTAAAGCTGAACAATTTAAAGCCCGAACTGGACGATTTGGGCAAGGCCCTGGATCTGGAGGCCGCCGGGCGGGAGCTGGACGAGCTCCATGCCCAGTCCGCCGCCGACGGCTTCTGGGACAATGTGGACAAGGCCAGAAAGATCCAGCAGCGCATCAGCAACCTGGAGGCCAAGGTAAACGCCCAGGCCAAACGGGAATCCACCTGGGATGACCTGATGACCCTGTGCGAGATGGGCAACGAGGAGGAGGACGAATCCCTCATCCCCGAGGTGGAATCCGGCTTTGAGGCGCTGGTGAACGAGATGGAGACGGCCCGTCTGTCCACTCTGCTGTCCGGGGAGTATGACGACTCCCCCGCCATCGTCTCCCTCCAGGCTGGGGCGGGCGGCACCGAGGCCCAGGACTGGGCCCAGATGCTCTACCGGATGTACACCCGCTGG
>CAJTVM010000148.1 GCA_910579595.1 uncultured Oscillospiraceae bacterium | reverse complement strand
TCCGGGGACTCAGAAGGATCCGGGGACTCAGAGGGATCCGGGGACTCGAAAGGTATCTTCTCCCAAACAGCATACAGCGTTGTAGTATTAGTGACATTGATGATGCCGCCACCATAATAGTTGGGACTGGTAGCATTACGGTCGGTGCTCCACCCCAGGAAATCGTAGCCTTCACGGCTGGGTTGTACCGTGGAGATGCTGAAGTTGTAGCTCTTGTCCGTACTGGTAGCGGTTTGCGTCCCAGGCGCACCAGACCCGCCGTTGGCGTTGTAGTTCAAGGTGAAGGTATGCTTGGTTTCCTCTACAAACACAAAGTTAATTACCTGATCATTCATCAACGTAATAGTGCCACCAGGAACGGGCTGATAGTTAATCTTTTGACCATTTAGTCCAGGAGACTGCCGGGTAAAGTACTTTGCGCCGTAAGAATTGAGTTCAGACCATTTAAACGTATGATTTGCATTATACGAATGTCCATTAACCCCATAACAGGTAAACTGTGTCTTTCTATGCCAATTATAGGATACCTGTTTGCCTTCGCTATCGACAGTAATGGTACCAACGTACACATACCCCACACTGCCTTTTTGTTCACATGTCATCTTTGCCGCGAACGCAGTAAGGTTGAGCATACCGACGCACATGACAAGAGTCAGCGCGACAGCGAGGCCTCGCTTGGCGATCTTTTTCATCTGATTCATTTTCAACTTCCTTTCTTTGCAGTTTCGGACGCAAAGGGTCCGGCGGTCGGGCTGCCGTAGCTCGTCGAAGCAAAGTCCGCTCAGCTTCGTTTCCGCCTTGCGGCGAAAACTGCGCCCGCTCCCTTGCTTCTCCTCTCCCCGCGCGACCCGCTTCGCTGGGTTCGCGCGGGGGCCCCTTTCGGGATGCGATACCGTAGGCCCCATAACTTTGCCGTCCCACGGTTTCCCGTGGTTTGCTAAGCCGCAGTCGGACTGGCATAGCGCCGGGGGTTCGCGTTCCCCCCCGGTTCCACAGCCTCCAAAACTTTGCGTCCCATCGTTTCCAATGGTTTGCCCTGGCGCTTGTTTGTCCCTCCCAGCCGCCCGCGCCCCACGGCTGGCCTTTTAATGGGCCGCGCCCCCTTTGTTATCACGCTTCGCCTGTTCGCCACACACGACTCAGCGCACCGATTTTTTACAACTCAGCGCCGACATTTATGCAAACCGGCCTCCCCCGTTGGTGCGGGCGGCGCGGAGGGCATACGCTATTGTCCCGCTGCCTGCGCGGCAACTTCCTGGAGAAATCTGTCGTGGAGATCTTCCTCCGCCCGTTTCCGGGCCTTGACGGCGTCCTCAAATTTGCCGTAGCCGCCCAAATAGTGCCGCTTGCCTTTGAAGCAGATGGTAGCCCTCCACAGGCCCTTGGAGGGCACCCATTCCACGCCGGGTACGCCGCTGGTGTTGTTTTTCCGGGCGACTTTGGCGGCGGTCAGCATTTCCGGGGAGGTGCCGTCGATGTAGGTGGGGTGGGGAATGCCGTCCGGCTTCAGACAGCCGCAGCTCCTGGTGCCGCCGTTGCGCAGCCGCCGGGTAGCCACCACGGCTTCCCGCCCGCACTCGCACCGGCACAGCCACGCGGTGTAATGGCCGATCCGCTCGGCGGGGGCAAGGACGGTGAGCTTGCCAAACCGCTGCCCGGTCAAGTCCAGCTTCCCCGTAAAATGTTCCTTTGCCATAAAACTGCCTCCAAACCAGTACCGCTTTTGCAGGATAGCGTACTTTTCTGTAAGCAGGTTTCTCTCCTTTTTAATTTGTGATAAAGGTATTGCAAATGGGCGGTTAACGTGGTATCATGATCTCAAAGTGTGGAGTTATTATGGTTTGCAGAAAAGTACACATTTTTGCATTTTTCCCCATTTTACAGCAGCTTTATAGCGGCATGAGCGGCAGCTTCCCCGTGTGGGAAGCCGCTTTTTCTTGTGAAAACGAGAACCACGGGCTATGCCCGTGGTTCTAAAAGGAGATGGGCTGCAGGCCACATCTGAAACTTTGTTAAGGTAAGTTTTACATCAACCATTAGTCATTTAACATTTTTACAGAGATCAAAAAATGTAATTCCCTTTGTGGGAAAATTCACAGCCTCAAGTGACGCATATGGCACCTGAGGCTGTGAGCACAATTTTTGACTATTTAATTTTGAGGATCAGTTCCAGCACCCTCCGGGCGCAAACCTCCAGATCGGCACGGTTGAGAAGCCCCCGCTCCATGGCCTCCCGCACCCGCTCCGGGTAGCCGTTGGCCATCTTCAAATCATTTCCGGCCAAAATCTCCTTGTACTGCTCCCCCCGGGTCCACCAGTCGGTCATCACCAGGCCCCGATAGCCCCACTCGTCCCGCAAAATATTGGTGAGCAGTTCCCGGCTCTCGGAGGCCCGGCGGCCGTTAATCACGTTGTAGGAGCTCATGATGGTCCAGGGGTCCGCCTCCCGGACCACCAGCTCAAAGGCTTTCAAATACAGCTCCCGCAGGGCCCGCTGGGACAGCCGTGAATCGCTGTGCTTTCGGTTGGTCTCTTTGTTGTTGCAGGCGAAGTGCTTCACCGTGGCGGCCACGTTCTGGGACTGGATACCCCGGACCATGGCCCCGGCCAGCTTCCCGGTGAGCAGCGGGTCCTCAGAATAATACTCGAAATTCCGGCCGCACAGGGGGCTGCGGTGGAGGTTGACGGCGGGGGTGAGCCAGGCCGAGATGTTGTTCTCCTTCACCTCCCCGGCTCCGGCGGCCCCCACCTGTTCCACCAGCTCCGGGTCCCAGGTGGCGGCCAGCAGGGTGGCGCAGGGCCACGCCGTGGTGCACACCCCCGCCTCGGGCTGGAGCCGCAGTCCGGCGGGGCCGTCGGCGGTGGTCAGGTTGGGTACGCCATATTCCGGCAGGTTCCCCAGGCCGAAAGTATTGGACACCCCCACGTTGGGCTGGCCTCCCAGCAGGTGGAGCAAATCACCGTCGCTGAGCTGAGCCATGAATTCCTCCAGGGTCATCTTTCCCTCCGCCACATCGGACAGAGGCCGGACCCCCGGCGCGAAGGGCTGGGTGAGCATCCAGCGGTCCCGGCCCGGTGTGGCGGGAGCCACCGCCTCCGCCTGGGCGGCGGTGAGGGGCTGGAAAATGTTCTCGTTGGGGTTCACCGGATCGGCAGCGGGCAGTTCCTCATAGCTCCCGTCGGCAAGCAGACGCTTGGGGAGCTGGGACGGAGCCAGATACTCGCCGCACTGGCGGACCACCTCCATCTCTTTCTGCTCCCAGGCCCAGGCCAGCTCCTGGGTATCCCGGACAGACGTACCCACATACAGGGCGTACCGCCCCTTCTCCAACACCCAGGCGGAGCGGGTGATTTTGCCCAGATCGTCGAAACTGGCCATGTCCCCAACGGCGAAGGTCAGGGTCACCGTCTGGCTTTCGCCGGGTGCCAGCAGACGGGTCTTCTGGAAGGCCGTCAGGTTCCGGGCGGGCTTTTGCAGCATCCCCTGGGGCGGGCAGGCGTAGAGCTGGACCACCTCTTTGCCCGGGCAGTCCCCGGTGTTGGTGACCTGGACCTCCACCTGGATGGTCCCGTTTTCCGCCTGAGCGTGGACGGTCTCCAGGGCAAAGGTGGTGTAGCTCAGGCCGTAGCCAAAGGGGTAGCACACCCGGTCCGCCACGCCGGGGAGGGTCTCGAAATATCGATAGCCCGCATACACGTCCTCGGTGTACTCCACATAGTGGGGGGACTTATGAAATCCGGCGGTGGAAGGGTAATCGGCCAGGTCTTTGGCGAAGGTGTCAGGCAGCTTACCGCAGGGATCGGCCTTGCCCGTCAACAGGGCGGCCATGGCGTTGCCCCCCTCCATGCCCCCCTGATAGGCCAGCAGGGCCGCGCCGATGCGGCTGTCGTCACAGAACCAGGACACGTCCACCACGCCGCCCACGTTAAGCACCACCGCCACCCGGTCAAAGGCGGCGCACACCTGCTCTATCATGGCCTTTTCCCCATCGTTCAGGTAGTAGTCCCCTTGGGGGAAAATGGCCTTGGCCTTTTTCGGCATGGACAACTCGTCGGGCCAGGGGTAGTTTTCCTCCAAATAGAACTCCGGCTCCCGATCCCAGCCCTCGCCGGAAAACCGGCTGAGGACGATGACCGCCACATCAGCGTTTTCCCGCGCGGACCGGACCAGCTCCTGGGACAGCTCCGGCTCGGCCATCAGGCCGGGCACGTCCCCAGCGGCGTACCACTCCGCCACATAGTCCCGGTAAAAATCGGACAAAGGCTCAAACAAGGACACGTTTTCCGCCTTCAGGCCGTCGTGGAGGTTGTGGACATAGGCCACAGTGACGTCGCCGCTGCCGCCGCCCCCTTTCACGTAGTCGAAGCTGCCCTTGCCGAACAGGGCCACCCTCACACCGGGGGCCAGGGGGAGCAGGCCGTTGTCGTTTTTCAGCAGGACGGCCCCCTCCTGGGCGGCCCGCCGGGACAGGGCGATATGGGCCGGACTGGCTGTGACATAGCCCTCCGGCGTCAAGGGCAGGTTGGGCTGAAACCGGGCGCGAATCCATCGTTCCATGGGAATTTCCTCCTATTACAATATAATTTGGTTGGAACCCTCGGCAGCCAGCCGGGGGTTTCGTCCGTCTTGTGCCAAAGCTACCATAAGGGGAGCCTGTTGTGATGGGGATGTTCGGCGTTGAGCCTGCCCTCGGTCCCCAGCTCATGGCTGAAATCGGCGATGTGCGCCGCTTCTACTCCAAGAAGGCGCTGGTAGCTTTTGCGGGCATTGACGCCCCGCCGTACCAGTCCGGCCAGATGGAAGTGCGCAGCCGAAGCATTTCCAAGCGTGGCTCCTCCGCCCTGCGCAGGACGCTGTTCC
>CAJTVM010000147.1 GCA_910579595.1 uncultured Oscillospiraceae bacterium | reverse complement strand
CCGGAGATGCCCCCCACCATGTGGATGACGGCGGACCCGGCGAAGTCGATGAAGCCCAGCTTGGCCAGCCAGCCCTGGCTGTTCCACACCCAGCCCGCCTCAATAGGGTACACCACGGCGGAGATGACGGCGGAATAGATGCAGTAGCTGGAGAACTTGGTGCGTTCGGCCATGGCACCGGACACGATGGTGGCGGCGGTGGCGCAGAACACCAGCTGGAAGAAGAAGTTCGACCAGTCGAAGCTGTAAAAGTCGGTAAACAGCTGATACTCCGGCATTCCAATCAAACCGAAGAAATAGTTTTCGCTGTTCATGATGCCGTAGCCCAGGGCCACGAACACCACGGTGCCGATGCAGAAATCCATCAGGTTCTTCATGATGATGTTGCCTGCGTTCTTGGACCGGGTGAAGCCCGCTTCCACGGCCGCAAATCCGCACTGCATAAAGAACACCAAAATAGCGCCTACCAGATACCAAATTGACATATCCATATGATTTTCCTCCCTCAAAACAGTTGGAGCGCGCCCGCAGCTGCGGACACGCTCCCTTGCGTGACACAGAGAAAGGCGCTGGGAGAGGTGAAGCTCTCCGGCGCCTTTGCCTGATGGGAGCAGTATAGTCCTGCTTTTGCAGGATGTCAACCTATAAAATTCATTTTTGGCTGGCGTCACAAATGTTTTTACGCTTATAATGAAAATATAAGCATTTTGTCCTGCAATACGAAAGCGCTCAGGTTAGATTGGTATAGCCCATCAAATATTCATCCACTTCCTTGGCGGCAGCGCGGCCCTCGGCGATGCCCCACACCACCAAGGACTGGCCCCGGCGCATATCACCAGCGGCAAACACCTTTTCCGCTCCGGTGGAATACCGGCCGGGCACGGTGGCCACGTTGGATCGCCCGTCCCGATCCACACCGAAGGCATCGGCAGCGTAGTCCTCCGGGCCCAGGAAGCCCGCCGCGATAAGCAGAAGCTGACAGGGCAGCTCCTGCTCAGAGCCGGGGACCTGGGCCATGATGTGCCGTCCATCCTCCACTCTGGGTTCCAACTTGACAGTGACAACGGAACACAGCGCCCCGCTTTCGCCGGCGCGGCACTCTTTCACCGTGGTCTGATAGCGGCGAGGGTCCGCGCCGAACACGGCGATGGCCTCCTCCTGGCCGTAGTCGGTTTTGCAGACATAGGGCCACTGGGGCCAGGGATTGTCGGCGGCGCGGCTATCAGGGGCTTTGGGCATCATCTCCAGCTGGATGACAGATTTACAGCCGTGGCGGATGGCGGTGCCCACACAGTCATTACCCGTGTCGCCGCCGCCTACGATGACTACATCTTTCCCCTCCGCATCGATATAGGTTCCTTTTGCAAGGCCGCTGTTCAGCAGAGATTTCGTGGTGGAGGTGAGGAAGTCTACGGCATAATATGCGCCGTTCACACCTTCCGCCGCGGGCAGGCTCCGGGGCTTTTTCGCACCGCAGCACAGGATCACCGCGTCGTATTCATCTAAAAGCTGCCGGGCGGACACGTCCCGGCCCACATCGCAGGAGGTGCGCAGCTCCACACCCTCCGCCGCCATCAACTCGGTCCGGCGGGCGATGATCTCCTTTTGCAGCTTCATATTGGGAATGCCGTATACCAGCAGGCCGCCCACCCGATCCTCCCGCTCGAACACGGTGACGGTATGGCCCCGGCGGTTGAGCTGCTGGGCGGCGGCCAATCCGGCGGGGCCGGACCCCACCACCGCCACCCGTTTCCCGGTGCGCACTGCGGGCAGCTGGGGCACTATGGCCCCCGAGGCAAAGCCCGCCTCAATGATGGCAAGCTCATTTTCTTTTACCGTCACCGGATCGCCGTGGAGGCCGCAGGTGCAGGCCGCCTCACACAACGCGGGACACACCCGGCCCGTGAACTCAGGGAAACAGTTGGTTTTCGTCAGGCGGCTCAGGGCGTGGTTCAGGTTCCCGGTATACACCAGGTCGTTCCACTCCGGCACCAGGTTGTGCAGCGGGCACCCGGTAAACATACCCGCCAGCTCCACCCCGGACTGGCAGAAAGGCACACCGCACTCCATGCACCTGGCTCCCTGCTCCCGGCGTTCCACTTCGGGAAGCATGGGGTGAAACTCGTTCCAGTGCTTGATACGCTCCAGGGGCGGCTGGCCGGGGTTCCCCCGGCGGTCATATTCCAAAAATCCAGTGGGCTTTCCCATTATCGAGCACCTCCCGTCACGGCGTAGAACGCCTCGATCTCCGCCTCATCGCGGGTCATGCCCCGCTCCTCAAACTGGGCAATGGCCTTCAAAATCCGGTCGTAATCCCGCGGCAGAATCTTCTTGAAGCTGGCGGCGCTGCGCTCGAAGTCCGCCAGAATGGCCTTGCCCTTCTCCGACCCCGTGGCCTCCACGTGCTGGACGAGCAGGGAGCGCAGTTCCTCCAGGTCGTGTTTTTCCGTTACCGGCTCGATGGACACCAGTTCCTTGTTGACCCGCAGGTACAAGTCCCGGCGGGGGTCCCACACGTAGGCGATTCCGCCGCTCATGCCCGCGGCGAAATTTTTGCCCGTCCCGCCCAGAACCACCACCCGGCCCCCGGTCATGTACTCGCAGCCGTGGTCGCCCACGCCCTCCACCACGGCATAAGCGCCGGAGTTGCGCACAGCGAACCGCTCCCCGGCCACGCCCGCAATGAATGCTTTGCCGGAGGTGGCCCCGTACAGCGCCACGTTGCCCACAATGATGTTTTCGTCCGCCTTGAATCCGGCACTTTTCGGCGGATAGACCACCAGCTTGCCGCCGGACAGGCCTTTGCCGAAGTAGTCGTTGGAATCGCCCTCCAACTCCAGTGTCAGCCCTCGGGGGATGAACGCGCCGAAGGACTGTCCGCCCCCGCCGCAGCAATGGACGGAGTAGGTGTCCTCCTCCAGCCCCTCGCCGTGGAGGCGGGTGATGTCGGAACCGAACATGGTGCCCACAGCCCGGTCGGTAGAGGTCACGTTCAGGGACAGCTGCTTTTTCTGGCCCTTTTTTAGGGCGGAACCCATTTTTGCCAGCAGGACGGACTGGTCCACCGTCTTTTCCAGCTCAAAGTCATAGGCGTCGGCAGGGTCGAAATGGGTTTTGTACTCCCCGCCGATGTAGGGATTGACCAGGATGGCGGACAGGTCCACGGTGGCGGCCCGGTCGTTGACCGCGTGCTCCCGCATTTTCAACAGGTCGGTGCGTCCCACCAGCTCCTCCACGGTGCGTACGCCCAGCCTGGCCATATGCTCCCGCAGCTCCTGGGCGATAAAGCGCATAAAGTTGACCACATACTCCGGCCTGCCCTGGAAGCGCTTGCGCAGCTCGGGATTCTGGGTGGCCACGCCCACGGGACAGGTATCCAGGTTGCATACCCGCATCATGACGCAGCCCATGGCCACCAACGGCGCGGTGGCAAAGCCAAACTCCTCCGCCCCCAGCATACAGGCGATGGCCACGTCCCGGCCCGTCATCAGCTTGCCGTCGGTCTCCAGCACCACCCGGGAGCGCAGGCCATTTTGAATCAGGGTCTGGTGGGTCTCCGCCAGCCCCAACTCCCAGGGCAGACCCGCGTTGTGAATGGAGGTGCGGGGGGCGGCCCCGGTGCCGCCGTCCCAGCCGGAGATGAGCACAACCTGGGCCCCCGCCTTGGCCACGCCAGCCGCCACAGTGCCCACACCCGCCTCGCTGACCAGTTTGACGGAGATCCTGGCCTGCCTGTTGGCGTTTTTCAGGTCGTAAATGAGTTGGGCCAGGTCCTCAATGGAGTAGATGTCGTGATGGGGCGGCGGGGAGATCAGGGACACGCCGGGGGTGGAGTACCGGGTCTTGGCAATCCAGGGGTAGACCTTTTTCCCCGGCAGGTGCCCGCCCTCACCAGGCTTGGCTCCCTGGGCCATTTTGATTTGAATCTCTTTCGCGCTCACCAGATACTCGCTGGTGACGCCGAACCGGCCGGAGGCCACCTGCTTGATGGCGGAGCAGCGGTCGGATTTCAAGCGCTCAGGCCGTTCGCCGCCCTCGCCGGAGTTGGACTTGCCCCCCAGCATGTTCATGGCGGCGGCCATGCACTCGTGGGCCTCCTGAGAAATGGAGCCGTAGCTCATGGCCCCGGTCTTGAAGCGCTTCACGATAGAGTCCACGCTCTCCACCTCGTTCAGAGGGATGGGCTGGCCGGCATATTTCATCTCCATCAATCCCCGGATGGTGTGGGGACAGGTTTCATCGTCCACCAGGGCGCTGTACTGTTTGAACAGCCCATAATCCCCGGTGCGGGCGGACTGCTGGAGCAGGTGGATGGTCTGGGGGTTGTACATATGGTCCTCCTGACCGGAGCGTGCCTTGTGTGCCCCGGAGGAATCCAGTGTCGTGTCCACACCCAACCCCAGGGGATCAAAGGCGCGGCTGTGGTTCTTGTCCACCAGCTGTTCGATCTCCTTCAGCCCGATGCCACCCACGCGGGAAACAGTGTTAGTGAAATACTCATCCACCACATCCTTGGCGATGCCGATGGCCTCGAAAATCTGGGCGGACTGGTAGGACTGGATGGTAGAGATGCCCATTTTGGAGGCAATCTTTACGATGCCCTTCAAAACTGCCTTGTCGTAGTCGTCCACCGCCGCGCCGAAATCCTTGTCCAGCAGCCCGTCGTCAATGAGCTGGCCGATGGTTTCCTGCGCCAGGTAGGGGTTGATGGCCCGGGCGCCATAGCCCAGTAGGGCGGCGAAGTGGTGCACGTCCCTGGGCTCGGCGGACTCCAGAATGACGGACACCGCCGTGCGCTTGCGGGTGCGGACCAGATGCTGCTCCAGGCAGGACACCGCCAGCAGGGACGGGATGGCCACATGGTTCTCGTCCACCCCCCGGTCGGACAGGATAATGATGTTGGCCCCATTGCGGTAGGCCCGATCTGCGGCGATCTTCAGCTGGTCCAGCGCCCGCTTCAGAGGCATATTTTTGAAGTAGAGCAGGGACACCGTC
>CAJTVM010000146.1 GCA_910579595.1 uncultured Oscillospiraceae bacterium | reverse complement strand
ATCGAGGATGTGGTCTATTCCCTGGAACGCTGCGCCGGATCGGAGAACGATGGAACGCCTCTGGTCTCGGCGTTTTCTAATGTCTCCAAGATTGAGGCTGCGGATGATACCCATGTGGTCATCACCCTGGCCGAGCCCAGCCTGGAGTTCATCAACGCGCTGACCTCCGCCATCATCCCCAAGGACTCCGGCGCCACCATTGCCACCGATCTGGTGGGTACAGGTCCCTTCAAGTTCGTCTCCTACGCCCCCCAGGACAACCTGGTGATGGAAAAGTACGACGGCTACTGGGGCGAGCCGGCCAAGCTGGACAAGGTGACCTTTAAAATCGTGGCGGACGTGAACGCCATGGTCATCGGCCTGAAGGGCGGTACGCTGGACATGGTGATCCATCTGCCCAACACCCTGGAGGCCGAGGTAAAAGACGAGTTCACCGTCCACCAGGACACCATGAAGCTGGTGCAGGCGCTGTACCTGAATAACGCCGTGGCACCCTTCGACAATGAGCTGGTGCGTCAGGCCATGTACTATGCCATCAACGTGGACGAGATCATCGACTTCGTGTGCAACGGCGCGGGCGTGGCCACCGGAACCAGTATGTACCCCGCCAATGAGAAGTATTTTGTGGATGACCTGGCCAAGAATTACAGCCAGGATCTGGAAAAGGCCAAGGAACTGCTGACCCAGGCGGGCTATCCCGATGGCTTTTCCATGAAGATCACCGTCCCTTCCAACTATGCCCAGCACGTGGACACTGGCCTGGTATTGGCCGAGCAGCTCAAGGCGGTGGGCATCACCGCCGAGGTGGAGCAGGTGGAATGGGGCGTCTGGGTGTCCGACGTCTACCGGGGCCGCCAATATGAGGCTACGGTGAGCGGCATTGCCGCCGATGACATGACTGCCCGGGAGATGCTGGTCCGGTACATGAGCGACAACCGGAAGAACTTCATCGCCTTCTCCGACGCGGAATACGACGAGGTGCTGGCCAAGGCCCAGACTGCCATCGACGAGGAGGAGCAGACCGCGCTGTATAAGCGCGCGGAGGAGATCCTCAACGAGAAGGCCGCCAGCCTGTGGATCCAGGATATGTGCGATCTGGTAGTGATGAACCCGGCGCTGGATGGGTTTACCTTCTACAGCACTTACGTGCTGGATATGTCCACAATCGGCTATAAGTAAATCAATTTATACCATCTGTTATGACATGGGCGGGGTCGTCCGAAAGGCGGCCCCGCCCTTTTCTAAGAAAGGGGGCTTTCTCCCGTGGGAAAAGCCTTACTGAAACGGGCGGGGCTGCTCGCCGGCACCCTGCTGCTGGTGAGCGTACTGGCCTTCCTGGCCTTTTCCATCATCCCCGGCGACCCCACCGAATCCATATTGGGCATTGAGTCCACCGAGGAGCAGCGCGCCGTCCTGCGCACCCAGCTGGGGCTGGATCTGCCGGTGTGGCAGCGGTATCTCAACTGGCTTGGCGGTTTCGCTGCCGGGGACTTTGGCCAGTCGTACAAGTATGATATGCCGGTGTCCAAGCTGGTGGTGTCCCAGGCAAAGGCCACGCTGGTGCTGGCGGCGGTGGCTTTTGTCCTCATCGTGGTGATCTCCCTGCCGCTGGGGCTGTTTGCCGCCCGCCACCGGGGGGGCGTCATCGACAGGGGGCTGACCGTACTCACTCAAATCACCATGTCGGTGCCCAACTTTGTCATGGGCATTGGCCTGATGTATCTGTTTGCCTTGGTGCTGCACTGGTTTGAGCCGGAATATGTTCCGCTGGAGAACGGCCTGGGGGCACACCTGCGATTTATGGTGTTCCCGGCCCTGGCCATCGCCCTGCCCAAGAGCGCCATGACGGTGAAGCTCCTGCGGGGCTCTATTTTGGGCGAGATGGGCCAGGATTACATCCGCACCGCCTACAGCAAGGGCAACAGCCAGGGGTCGGCGCTGTGGCGGCATGTGTTGCGCAACGCCATGATCCCGGTGGTCACCTTCCTGGCCATGGCTATTGGCGATATCATGGCGGGATCCATCGTGGTGGAGCAGGTTTTCGGCATCCCCGGCCTGGGGCGTATTTTGATTTCTTCCATCAATAACCGGGATTATCCGGTGGTGCAGGCCATTGTGGTGCTGCTGGCGGGGGTAGTGGTGCTGTGCAACTTCCTGGCGGATCTGCTCTACCGGGTGATGGATCCCCGGATTGAGGGGAAGTAGTTCTTTTCTCGCGAGAAAAGAACCAAAAGAGCTTGAAGTTCGCTGCCAACTGCGGATGAGATCGTTTGATTTCCGGACGGCCACGGAAAGCGGATTGATCCTTGAAACGAGGATAAACATGATGAAAAAGAAAAACTGGTATCTTACCATCGGCTGTGTTTTGACGGCCTGTATGCTGATTTTTATTGCCACAGGCTTTCTTTGGACGCCTTATGAGCCCTCTGCCATGAACGCCGCTGACCGTGGGACGGGGCCCTGCGCCCAGCACCTGTTTGGCTGCGACTCCTACGGACGGGACATCTTTTCCCGCACCCTGGAGGGGGCTGGCTCTACCCTGACCATCGCCCTGGCAGTGCTGGCGGTGGGGGCGGTGTCCGGGCTGCTCATCGGCGCGCTGTGCGGCTACTATGGCGGGGGGTTGGACGCCCTCATTATGCGGCTGTGCGACGCTATTGCCGCCTTTCCCAGCGTGCTGCTGGCCATGGTGGTGCTGGCGGTCACCGGGCCGGGGAAATACAACGTCATCGGTGCGCTGGGAGTGCTGTTTATCCCCAGCTTTGCAAGGCTGGTTCGGGGGGAATTCCTCAAGTACCGGGACAGGGATTTCGTCCTATCGGCCAAGCTGATGGGGGTGTCTGACTGTCGGATCATCTTCGTCCATATCCTGCCCAACACCTGGCCGGTATTACTGTCTGGATTGACCATTGGATTTAATAACGCAGTGCTGGCGGAGGCATCCATGAGCTACCTGGGCATCGGCGTCAGCGCCCAGGAGCCCAGCATCGGCTATATGCTCAAGGACGCCCAGGCGGTGCTGTTCACCTTGCCCTGGTGCACGGTATTCCCCGCTTTGGTGGCGGTTCTGCTGATTCTGGGTATGGGCCTGTTGGGCGAGGGCCTCCGGGACAGGATGGGGGTGGTATCATGATGCTGGACATACGGGATCTGTCGGTGGTGTTTTCCGACAGGGCAGAGCCCTTTACAGCCGTTGATAAATTTTCCCTCCAGATGGGCGCGGGGGAGATTGTGGGCATTGTAGGCGAGTCCGGTTCGGGAAAGTCCATGACCGCCCATGCCCTGATGGGGCTGATCCGGCGCAGTGCGGTGACGGTGAGCGGCAGCGCGGTGTTCGAGGGGACGGATCTGTTAACGCTGTCCCGCCGTGAGCTGCGGCAGTACCAGGGGCGGGATCTGTCCATCATCTTCCAGGAGCCCATGACCAGCCTGAACCCCACCATGCGCATTGGCAAGCAGGTGGAGGAATCCCTGCGCATTCACGGGAATCTGTCCGCGGCGGATCGTAAAGCGAAAGCCCTTGACGCCATGGCGCTGGCGGGCCTTTCCGATCCCGAGGCGGTGTACAGCCAATACCCCCACCAGCTGTCCGGCGGTATGCGCCAGCGGGTGATGATTGCGGCGGCGCTGGTGCTGCGGCCCCGCCTTCTGATTGCCGATGAGCCGACGACGGCGCTGGACGTGACCATCCAGGCGCAGATTCTGGAGACGTTGAAGGACATCAACCGCAGGGAGGGCGCCGCCATTCTGTTCATCTCCCACGACCTGGGGGTAGTAAAGGCCCTGTGCAGCCGGGTGGTGGTGATGAAGCAGGGGAAGACTGTGGAATCCGGGCCGGTGGACGAGGTGTTCTACCACCCACGGGAGGACTACACCAAGCTGCTGATCGCCTCCCGGCCCAAGCGGAAAAAGCTGAGGGGAGGCGAGCGGGATGGCTGAACCAATCGTGCGGATTTCCCACCTGAACAGCTGGTACGGCCGGGGGAAAGGGCGCAAGCAGGTGCTGCGGGATGTGTCCATTGAGCTGGCCCCCGGCGAGGTGCTGGGTATTGTGGGCGAGTCCGGTTCGGGTAAGTCCACCCTGGCCAAGTGTGTGCTGGGGATGGTCACGGACATCACGGGGGAGTTGACCGTCAACAGCAGGCGGCCGCAGATGGTGTTCCAGGATCCCTATGGATCGCTGAACCCGGTCAAGATGGTGGGGTGGATTTTAGAGGAACCCCTCCGGGCTGCCGGGATAAAGGATAAAAGGGAGCGCCGCCGTCGGGTGGAGGAATTCCTGCCCCTGGTGGGGCTGGAGGGGGAGCACCTGTCCCGAAAACCTGCCCAGCTCTCTGGCGGGCAGCGTCAGCGGGTAGCCATTGCTGCGGCACTGATCCAAGGCAGCAAGCTTATTGTGCTGGACGAGCCGGTGTCGGCGCTGGACGTGACCCTGCAAGCCCAGATCCTGCGCCTCCTGTCGGATTTGAAAGAGGAATTGGGGCTGTCCTACCTGTTCATCTCCCACGATTTGGCGGTGGTGTATCAACTGTGCGATCGGGTAGCGGTGATGAGCGGCGGCGGGATCGTGGAGGAGGGGGACGTGGACGAGATCTACGACCACCCCAAACACGAATACACGAAAAAGCTGCTGGCGGCATCGCTGGCGCTGGATTAAAAGGAAGCACGGAGAAGCGGACAGTGAGGGAGCTTGGAGCGGATGCGGCGTGACAAGAAGACGCCCCTGCGAATACGCAGGGGCGTCTTCTTGCGGGTTATTGCAATGTGTTGAAAATCAGGATGGCCGCCCCCAGCACCACCAGCACCACGCCTGTGGCCCGGTTGAGGACGATAGGGCTGGCCTTATTTGCGAACAGGGCGGCGATCCGCGCCCACAGCAGGGTAAACAGCACACATAGTGCCAGCACCCACCAATCCGGCATCCCGCCAATGGCAAAATGGCTGGCCGCGCCGGTGAAAGCGGTGAAGGCCATAATGAATACGCTGGTGCCTACGGCGGTTTTCAGCTCGTACCCCAGCACGGAGGTGAGGATCAGCAGCATCATCATGCCGC
>CAJTVM010000145.1 GCA_910579595.1 uncultured Oscillospiraceae bacterium | reverse complement strand
CCAACGGCGGGGGACTTCCTTTATCTGCGCAGCGGGGTTTCCCTTTAATCCTGCCGGATATGGATGTGGTTGTTGATGTGGTTGGCGCAGTAGCAGTAATACCCGTCGCACTTGGAGCAGTAGCGGAACTCCATATTTGGGTCGTCCTGATCCGTGAGGCCGCACACCGCGCACTTGTGGAGGAAGCCCCCCGTCTCCTTGGCTTTTCTCTCCGCCAGCCGCTTGGCCCGCTTGAAATTGATCACCTGGGGATCCGCCCGCCGCTTGACAAAGCCCAGCTTCATGGACCAGAAGCCCCAGGTAAAGATGAAGTAGTTCACAAAGCTGGCCAGGGGAGCCAGGGCGGCGAACCACAGCCCCGCCTGGGCACGCTGTACCACGTCCACCAGAATCAGCACCACATCAATCAAGGCCAGCCACTTCATCTTGATGGGGATGACGAACATAAACAGCACCTGCGCCTCGCCGTACAGGGTGGCTATCACCAGGAAGATGGACAGGTTGATGTAATAGATATCGGCGTAGCCCACCGCCAGCCCCAGCAGGTCGGACAGCACGATGCCGCACAGGTAGAACAGGTTGAACTTTGCGGTGCCCCACTCCCGTTCCAGCATCTGGCCCGTCCAGAAAATGACGTAGCAGCTCAGCAGCAGGTAGAAGGGGTTGGTCACCTTGGGCACAAAGACAAAGGTCGCCAGCCGCCAGATCTCCCCGCGGAGAATGGCGGGGCCGCTGAACATAAACAGAAGGCTGAACAGGTTCTGGCTGAACAGGCTGAGCAGCCCCACCGCCGCCTGCCCGATGGCAACGTACAGCATCAGGTTGGTCACGCCGAACCGGGGGTGCTTGGAGCAAAATTTGTCAATGGGTCCGTAATAGTCGTTTCGATACATCAAAGGGTTTCCCTCCTTAACCGGACGCTTGGACGGTTGTTGGTTATTATAGCCCCGCCTGACTGGAAAATAATCAACAAACTGTGAATCATTGGGCATACAGCGCCACGATGTGGAGAAGAATCTCCACCGCGGTGTCCATCTCCTCCACGCAGCACAGCTCCAGCGGCCCGTGGAAGTTGTAGCCCCCGGTGCCCAGGTTGGGGCAGGGCAGGCCCATATAGCTCAGCCGCGCCCCGTCGGTGCCGCCCCGGATGGCGTCGGCGGCGGGGGTGACGCCGGCCAGCTCCGCCGCCCGGTTGGCGTTGTCCACCAGGTGCATACAGCCCTCCAGCCGCTCCTTCATGTTGTAGTAGCTGTCCGTCAGGGTCAGCTCGATTTGGGCGGTGGGGTGGGCGGCCTGGACCTGGGCGGCGGCCCGCTTCATCAGCCCCTGCTTCACCGTGAACTCGCCCTTGTCGTGATCCCGGACGATATACTCCATCCGGGCGGAGGCGGCGGTGCCCGTCAGGGCATCCAGATGGAAAAAGCCCTGGTAGCCCTCGGTTTTCCCGGGGATGGCGTCGGGGGGGAGCAGGGCGTTGAACTCCTGGGCGATGAGCAGGGCGTTTTCCATGATGCCCTTGGCTGCGCCGGGATGGACGGACACGCCGGTGATGTCCACCACCGCAGAGGCGGCGTTGAAGTTCTCATAGGCGATGACGCCGGGGGCGGAGCCGTCCACGGTGTAGGCGTATTTCGCCCCGAACGCGGGCACGTCGAAATGGTCGGGGCCTTCGCCGATCTCCTCGTCGGGGGTGAATGCGACGCACAGCCGCCCGTGGGGGCGGTTTTCGGTAATGAGCCGTTCACACAGCGTCATGATCTCGGCGATCCCCGCTTTGTCGTCCGCCCCCAGCAGGGTGGAGCCATCGGCGGTGATGAGGGTCTTGCCCTTGAACCGGGACAGCCAGGGGAAACCGGCGGCGGAGATCACCCGTCCCTCCCGGGGCAGGACGATATCGCCGCCGTCATAGTTTTCGTGCATAATGGGGTTGACGTTTTCCCCGGAAAAGGCGGGGGCGGTGTCCATGTGGGCCAGGAAGCCCAAGGCGGGGATGTGCTCCAGCCCCTGGGTTGCGGGGAGCCAGGCGGTAACGATGCAATTGCCGTCCACGCTTGGGCTTTCCAGCCCCAGCTCTTTCAGCTCCTCCACCAGCAGGCGGGCCAGATCCCACTGGCCGGGGGTGGAGGGGGTGGCCCCCGTCTCCGGGGAGGAGGCGGTGTTGATTTTGACGTACTTCAAAAGGCGTTCATAGGCTTTCATTTCGATAACTTCCTTTCCTCGCTTCGGCCCACCAGGTAGTCCAGAGACACCTGGAAATAGTCGGCCAGAATTAACAGGCCCTCAAAATCGGGCCGGTGTTCGCCGGTTTCGTAAAAACGGATATTGCGGTCGCTGATTCCCAAGACCTCCCCCAGCGCTTTTTGGGAGATCTTTTTTTCTATCCGCAGCTCGCGGAGCACTTCGCTGAAATCTCGCATAATAACCCCCTTGACAAGGACTTATATTTCCCATATAATCGGAGCAGGATTTAAATTTCCTGTTCTGATTGGAGGAGTACAAGAATGAATAACATAATGTTAGATCTCTATACATCAGCATTCGAACTTGGTATGGAGCTGGGCCGGTTAGGAATCAGATCATAACCGGGTTTGTCGTCCACTCCAGCCCGCAGGGGCCGGGTTCCCGGCGGCAAAGCTGGTACAAATCGGTGCACCGGGCCTCCAATTCAAACAGCGGGATTCCCTTCCCGTGGGCGGGCTTGGTGATCACTGGCAGGGAAGCGGCGGTTTTCATCTCCCGCAGCAGCCCCCGCCCCCGCTCGTTTGCCCCCAGCACCCGGAGATAGGGCGGGAATTCCGGCCTGCCGGCCAGCGTCAGCCCCAGCGCCCCCCACAAAACGGCCCGCCGGATGCGGGCGTGGGCATACCGCTTGGTCTTGGCCAAATCGTATACCTCCTCCAGCGCGGCCCCCTGCCGCGCCGCCCGGTAAATCCTCTGGGACAGCCCCTCCCCGCAGTCGGGCAGGGCGGCGAAATCCTCCCCGTCCATGGCGCGCAGGGCGCCCAGCACCCACCGCTCCCCGTTTTTCATCCAGGCGGGGTTCTCCGCCCCCAGCGCCCCGGAGCGGATCTGCTCCCGCACAAAGGAGGCGGAGGGGTACTCCGGATGCTCCCCCCCGTCGTGCCCCGCCCCCGTCCGGGGAATGGTGACGGACCGGATGCCGCTGCCCAGGGCGTTCAGCGCCCGGATATACTCAATGCCCAAATTGTTGTTGGGCTGGGCCAGCAATTCCGCCGGTTCCGATCCCAGCAGCTCCCCCACCGCCGCCTGGCGGCAGGCGGCAAAGGGCAGCCCCTCATCCAAAAAGCGGCGCAGCTCATCCAGATAGCGGGGACTATCCAGACACACGGCCACCCGCTGGAGCTTGTCCACATCGCCGCACTCGCTGCCAAAGGACAGGCGTGAAACCACGCCTGTGCCCTCCAGAATGCCCGCCGCCCCCCGGGCGAAGCACTCCGCCGAGGACACCGCCCATACCGTGGGCAGCTCCAGCACCAGATCCACGCCGCCCTTCAGGGCGGCTTTTGCCCGCGTCCACTTGTCCAGCACAGCGCACTCCCCCCGCTGGACGAAATTCCCGCTCATCACAGCGGCCACGGCGCACTCCCCCAGCCGCCGCCGGGTTTCCGCGACGTGGAAGGCGTGTCCGGCGTGAAAGGGATTGTACTCCGCAATGATGCCCACTGTGTTCATCCGTTTTTCTCCTTTACTGTCCGCTTCTCCGCGCTTCTGCACAAAAAACACTTGCGGTATTGCCGCCCCCGTAGTATAATATGTCCGTTATCAAGCGGCCCTGCCGCTGTCCCAAGCTTCGGCCTTCTTTCATTATAATACCAAAGGCAGGTCGAAGTAAAGGCAAACCGCATCATTGTGAGAGAGATTGGCAGGTTTTAAATTAAAAGGGTCCCATTAAGAGCCCTGCAGCAAAGGAGTGCGGAACATGAAAGTTCTCGTTATCAACGCCGGCAGCTCGTCCTTGAAATACCAGCTGCTGGACACCGGCAGCCAGGAGGTGCTGGCCAAGGGTCTGTGCGAGCGCATCGGCATCGACGGCAAATTCACCTACAAGGCCCCCGGCAAAAACACAATCGACGCCCAGGACGTGGCCATGCCCACCCATTCCGAGGCCATCCAGGCGGTGCTGGACGCCCTGGTCGATCCCGCCAACGGCGTGGTTGGCTCCATGAAGGAAATCGAGGCGGTGGGCCACCGCGTCGTCCACGGCGGCGAAACCTTCGCCGGATCCGTCAAAATCGACGGCAAGGTGATGGCCGCCCTGGAGGAGTGCATCCCCCTGGCCCCCCTGCACAACCCCGCCAACATCACCGGCATCAAGGCCTGCACCGCCGTCATGGGTCCCGACGTGCCCCAGGTGGCCGTGTTCGACACCGCCTTCCACCAGACCATGCCCCCCGTGGCCTACACCTATGCCCTGCCCTACGAGTACTACGAGCAGGACAAGGTGCGCCGCTACGGCTTCCACGGCACCAGCCACAAGTACGTCACCCAGCGGGCGGCGGATATGCTGGGCAAACCCCTCAGCACGCTGAAACTCATCTCCTGCCACCTGGGCAACGGTTCCTCCATCGCCGCGGTGTGCGGCGGCAAGAGCGTGGACACCTCCATGGGCTTTACCCCCCTGGCCGGCCTGCCCATGGGCACCCGTTCCGGCGATCTGGACGCGGGCATCCTGGAGTTCCTGATGAACAAGTATCACATGGACATCAAGGAAATGCTCAACGTGCTCAACAAGAAGTCCGGCGTACAGGGTGTGTCCGGCGTGTCCTCCGACTTCCGCGACCTGTGCTCCGCCGCCGAGGGCGGCAACCAGCGGGCGGAATTGGCTTTGGAGATGTTCAACTACAGTGTAAAGAAGTATATTGGCGCGTATGCCGCCGCCATGGGCGGGGTGGACGCCATCATCTTCACCGCCGGCGTGGGCGAGAACGACAGCCAGCAGCGCATGGCCATCGCCTCCGGCCTGGAGTTCATGGGCGTGAAGATGGACGCCGACGCCAACAACATCCGGGGCAAGGAGGCCATCATCTCCGCCATCGACTCCAAGG
>CAJTVM010000144.1 GCA_910579595.1 uncultured Oscillospiraceae bacterium | reverse complement strand
TGACAACGGCGGCTTTGACATCTGGCAAAAGGGCACGGAGTTTGATGCCGGCAGCCGGATATATACGGCGGACAGGTGGCGCAACGATAATCAGGCGTGCCGCTATGAGCGGATTGACAACCCATTCACGAATTGCCCGTGCCAATACGCAATGAAAGTAACGGCTATGAATGACGCTCAGTGGCTCTCCGTGGCGCAACCCATTGATCCGGAACTGGCGGCGGCGCTGGATGGGCAAACCGTCACCATCTCCACGTGGGTCATGGGCCGGTCCGCAGCGCCTGGGATGATGTGGCTGGGGAGCATCCGAAAGGATGGAATCCCGATGGACGGCCAGCCGCACCACGTCTCCGCTACCGGAGTGTTTCATGCCGACGCCGCTGCTATGGTGGCTATAGCTATAGATGCATCTAGCGGTACATCAACTGGGGATTGGCAGATTGTGACGGGAGTCAAGATGGAGCTTGGTGATGTTGCTACGCCATTCTCGCCGCCGGATAGGGCGCTGGAGCTGGCAAAGTGCCAGAGGTACATGCTGGTGCTTCCCGGCCACGGAACGTTCTATGCCGGAGTAGGTATTGGCGCTGCGTATGGAACTGATAAGGTAAAATATATTGTGCCAATTCCAGTATCAATGCGAATCGTGCCTTCTGTAACTATTTCAGGCTTATGGACTGCTCAAGGCAACGGAAAAAGTATTGCAATCCCATCAAGTGCAAGATTCGTGGCCTATGAAATGTCCGCTAATGCGATTGGGCTTTGCATGGAAAATTGTCCCAGCTCGTTTGTGCTTAACCAGCTATATAAATTGGAAACAGATAATGATCCCACCGCTAAAATCATCTTTGACGCCAATCTGTAAGGAGGCCGCTATGGATATTTTCTACAACAAGCATTACATCACCGCCGATGAGCAGGGCCGGATCGTAGACGGCTGGAGCGACGGGCCGCACCCGGACCGGGACACCGCTGGGGCCGTCTGCATCAACGAGCAGGGCGGGTATCAGTTCCGGCTGTTCCCCGGCGGGGAGGAAAACCCGCCCCTGCGCACTGCGGACGGCATCCCGCTGTGGCGCTGGGACGGGGAGCGGGTGGTCCCGCGCGCCGGGGAGGAGATCGCGGCGGACCGGCTGCCCGGCCTCAAACCGGCTAAGCTGTCCGAGCTGTCCGCGGCCTGCAATGCCGCCATTACCGCCGGGTGCGGCGTGACGCTGAGCGACGGCTCCACCGGGCACATCTCGCTGACCGCCGAGGACCAGATCAACCTGACCAACGCCTGCGCTGTTGTGGAGGGCGGGGCGGCGGGGTATCCCTACCACCTGGACGGGGAGCTGTGCGCCCTGTATCCCGCCGCCGATATCGCCGCCATGGGCAGGGCCGCCACCGCCCACAAGCTGTACCACACCACCTACTATAACCATCTGGCGGCCTGGGTGCGGCGGTGCGGGACGGCAGAGGAGGTGTCCGCCATTACCTACGGCGCGGAGCTGCCCGAGGATTTGGCGGAGAATATGGCGGCCATTCTGGCTGCGGCGGGAGGTGGTACCGATGGTGTGTAAAGCACGGGGACATCTCATCCGCTGGCTGTGCGGCGGGGTGCTGTACGGGCTGCTGGAGGTGGTCTGGCGTGGTCACACCCACTGGACTATGATGGTACTGGCGACGGTGCTGTGCGTGCCGCTGGATGTGGCGAACGAGTATTTTCCCTGGGCGTTGCCCCTGTGGGTGCAAGCTGTCCTGGGCGGGCTGGCCGTTACCGCTGGAGAGCTGCTGGCGGGGCTTGTGCTCAACGTCTGGCTGGGGCTGGGGATTTGGGATTACTCCGGCCAATGGGGAAACCTGTGGGGGCAGATCTGCCCGCTGTACACGCTGCTGTGGTGCCTGCTGGCCGGGCCGGTGATCGTGGGCTTTGACTGGCTGGATTATTGGCTGTGCGGCGGGGAGAGGCCCAGGTACAAGTTGATTTGACAGAAAGGAGGGCCAATTTATGCCTGAAAAATGTAATCCCAGCGACTGCCCGCTGACGCCGCGTGTAGAGGCGCTGGAGCGCAACAATGAGCAGCACGGCAAAACCCACCGGGAGTTCTACAACCGGCTGAACAGCCTGGAGCGGGGGGAGGCTGCGCAGGTCGAGCAGTACAAGGCCATTATGGAGAAGCTGGACGGCCTGACGCAGAAGCATGACGCGCTGAATGCCAAACTCAGTGAGCTGGAGGCCAAACCTGGTAAGCGATGGGAGGCTCTGGCGGAAAAGGCGCTGTGGGCGGTGTGTGCCGCCGTCATCGCGTTTCTGCTGGCAAAAATCGGACTTTGAAAGGAGATACATAAGATGAACGGCTACATGAAGAAATGGTTCAAAGCGGCGGGCGTCCGCGCCGTCAAGACGGTGGCTCAGACCGCCGCGGCCACCATTGGCACCGCGGTGGCCATGGGCGACGTCAACTGGCCGCTGGTGCTGTCCGCGTCGGTGCTGGCCGGGGTGCTGTCCCTGTGCACCAGCGTGGCGGGGCTGCCGGAGGTGGAGGCATGACTCCGCAGGAACGCCTCATCGCCACGGCAGAAGACCAGGTGGGCTACCTGGGCAAAAAGACCAACGCTCAGTTGGATGACCCAAAAGCCAACCCTGGGGGCAGGTGGAACAAATATGCACGGGATTTGGACGCGCTGAGCGACTTTTACAACGGCGGCAAAAACGGCTACGACTGGTGCGATGTGTTCGTTGACTGGTGTTTGGTGCAGACTTTCGGACGCAAACTGGGCCAGGAGCTGCTGGCGCAACCCGACCGCTCTTTGGGGGCGGGGACAGGGTACTCGCTGGGGTATTACAAGGCCAGAGGGCAGTTCTTCTCCAGCCCGCGGCCGGGAGATCAAATCTTTTTTGGGGATGCGAACACCACATGGCACACGGGGATCGTCACCGCGGTAAAGGACGGGTATGTGCACACCATAGAGGGCAATGCCGGGAATCCGTCGGCAGTGCGCTCCTGCAAGTACCCTCTGCGGTATTACAAAATCAAGGGCTACGGACGGCCTGACTGGTCCCTGGCGCCCAACGACAACGACAAGGAGGACGACGATATGACCTACTACAAAACCATCAACGACGTGCCCAGCTACTACAAGGATGCCGTACAAAAGGCCATGAGCGCGGGCGCGCTCAACGGCACCGGAAACGGCGAGCTGAACGTGTCCGAGGACCTGTGCCGTACGCTGACCGTGCTGGACCGGCTGGGGAAGCTGGACAGCTAAACGACAAAGGCCAGAGGAGTTATCCTCTGGCCTTTGTTGTAGTAGGCAGCCTCAACCTTGGCGCACTCAAAGGGCCAGGACTCAAAGCCGGTACGCTCACAAACTCGACAGCATCATAATGAAAAACCTCCTTGATTTGACGGGAGATCAGGGGCAGCCTGCTGATTCTATCGGAAAATTATTAGCCATATACATTATAGCCAACAGGAAATTGGGCCGGGAAGACTGTGGCCACCGCCCGGGGAGAGTACACATTTGAAGGGGAGGAGTACCAACTCGTCGACCTGCCCGGCACCTATTCCCTGACGGCCCACTCCCAGGAGGAGGCGGTGGCGCGGGACTACATCAAGAGCGGTCAGGCGGACGGGGTGGTGGTGGTGTGCGACGCCACCTGCCTGGAGCGCAACCTCATTCTGGTCCTCCAGGTGTTGGAGCTGACGGGCAAGGTATTGGTGTGCGTCAACCTTTTGGACGAGGCGGAGCGGTTGGGGGTGAAGGTGGACCTGTCCGCTCTGTCCGAGGAGCTGGGGGTGCCGGTGGTGGGCACTGCCGCCGGGCGGCAGGAGGGGCTGAACGACTTGAAAGCGGCCATTGCCCGATTGGTGGAAAGGGATGCCCCCGCCGCTTCCCGGCGGGAACCCCAGGAGCGCGTCACTCTGGCAGAGCGGTACGCGGCCCAGGTGGTGCGCAGCGAAAAGGCGGACCGCCGGCGCCGCCAGCAGAAGCTGGACCGTTTACTTACCGCAAAATCCACCGGCATTCCCATCATGCTGCTGCTGCTGGGGCTGGTGGTGTGGCTGACGGTGGCGGGGGCCAACGGACCGTCGGCGCTGCTCACCGAGCTGTTCGCTCGGCTGGGGAATGTTCTGGAGGGTTGGCTGGCAAACGCCCCGGCGTGGCTGTCCGGGATGCTGCTGGACGGGGTGTACCGGGTGACCGCCTGGGTGGTGGCGGTGATGCTGCCTCCCATGGCTATCTTTTTCCCCTTGTTCACCCTGTTGGAGGACTTGGGCTACCTGCCCCGTGTGGCCTTCGTCATGGACCACGCCTTTCAAAAATGCCGGACCTGCGGGAAACAGTGTTTGACAATGTGCATGTCAATTGGGTGCAACGCCTGCGGCGTCACCGGCTGCCGCATCATCGACAGCCCCCGGGAGCGGCTCATCGCCATCCTGACCTCCTCCCTGGTGCCCTGCAACGGCAAGTTCCCCACCCTCATCGCCCTCATCACCCTGTTTTTTGTGGGAGGCCGCAGCGGCCTGCTGGCCTCCGTCCAGGGGGCGGCGCTGCTGCTGGGCACTTTGGTGCTGGGCGTGGCGGGGACGCTGGCCTGCTCCCGTCTTCTGTCGGCCACGGTGCTGAAGGGGATGCCCTCCTCCTTCGCTCTGGAGCTGCCTCCATTCCGCAAACCCCGAGTGGGGGAGGTCATCGTCCGCTCGGTGCTGGACCGGACCCTGTTTGTGCTGGGCCGGGCGGTGGCGGTGGCGGCTCCGGCGGGCGCGGTCATCTGGCTGATGGCAAATGTCACTGTGGGGGACGCCACTCTCCTGGCCCACTGCACCGGCTTTCTGGACTCCTTTGCCCGGCTGTTCGGGCTGGACGGCGTGATTTTGATGGCCTTCCTCCTGGGTTGGCCTGCCAACGAGATTGTCCTGCCGGTGATGCTGATGGCGTATCTCGCCACAGGGAGCCTGGTGGAGTTTGACGACCTCACCGCCCTGGGCCGGCTGCTGACCCAGCACGGCTGGACCTGGCGGACGGCGGTATGCACCATGCTGTTCTCCCTGTTCCACTGGCCCTGCTCCACCACCTGCCTGACCA
>CAJTVM010000143.1 GCA_910579595.1 uncultured Oscillospiraceae bacterium | reverse complement strand
CGGCTGCAAAAGCTGCTGTCGGCGGCGGGGGTGTGCTCCCGCCGCCGGGCGGAGGAGTACATTTTGGCCGGACGGGTGAGCGTCAACGGCCAAAAGGCTGGGCTGGGGGACAAGGCAGACGCGGTCAGGGATTGGATCGAGGTGGACGGCGTACCGCTGTCCACCTCCCAGGGGCGTACTTATATCATGCTAAACAAGCCAAGGGGCTATGTTACCACCCTGTCCGATGAGAAGGGGCGAAACACCGTGGCCCAGCTGGTGGCGGACTGCCCCGCCCGGGTGTGGCCGGTGGGGAGGCTGGACATGGATTCAGAGGGGCTGCTGCTGCTCACCGACGATGGGAAATTGACCCACCAGCTGACACACCCATCCCACGAGGTGGAGAAGGAGTACCACGTCTGGGTGTCCGGCAACGTGGACGGGGCGCTGTCCATCCTGTCTGCCCCCGTGTTTGACGATGGGGAGGTGCTGAGCGCGGATCAAGTGGAGCGCATCGGAGACCATACCCTTACCGTGGTCATCCACCAGGGAAAAAACCGGCAGGTGCGCCGTATGTGCGCGGCAGCGGGGCTGAAGGTGGAGCGGCTGCGCCGGGTGCGGGAGGGACTGTTGCTGCTGGGCGGACTGAAGCCGGGGCAGTGGCGTTTTTTGACGGAAAAGGAACGAAGCATTTTGCAAGTTTAAGAGGGAAAACGTGCAAAAGTACTTGCTTTTTCCGGGATAACAGGCTATGATATTGTTCGTTGGCGAATCAATGAAAGGTTTGCCGTCATGCGGAGCGTATCCCGTGGGGAGACATGGGTCCGCAAGCGCTTGGCACGTTCTAAGAGAAAAGAGAGTTTGGATGCTATGAGCCGAGATATTTTAACCACCATCCAAAGCAGGATGGGTAGCTTTTCCAAGGGACAGAAGCTGATTGGACGCTACATTCTGGAAAACTACGACAAGGCCGCCTTTATGACGGCGGCAAAGTTGGGAAAGACGGTGAAGATCAGTGAATCCACTGTGGTGCGCTTTGCTGCCGAGCTGGGCTATGACGGCTATCCCGCCATGCAGAAGGCCATGCAGGAGATGATCCGTTCCAAGCTGACCACAGTGCAGCGCATTGAGGTGTCCTATGACCGCCTGGGCACCCAGGATGTGCTGGACAAGGTGGTGCAGGCGGATATCGAAAAACTTCGGATGTCGCTGGCAGAGCTGAGCCGGGAGGATTTTTCCGCCATCGTGGAAGCCATTGTACGAGCCCGGCGCATTTACATTTTGGGGGCGCGTTCATCATCCGCGCTGGCCGATTTCCTCACCTTCTATTTTAAACTGATTTTTGACAACGTCTGCCAGGTGCAGGCCAGCCTGGCCAGCGATATGTTTGAGCAGTTGCTCCGGGTGGGGGAAGGCGATATTGTCATCGGCATCAGCTTCCCCCGGTACTCCACCCGCTCCGTGCGGGCCATGGAGTTTGCCAGGGATCAGGGGGCCACGGTGGTGGCCATAACCGACAGCGAGCTGTCCCCCCTGTATGACACCGCCAAATACCGTCTGCTGGCCAAGAGCGACATGGTGTCCTTTGCCGATTCCCTGGTGGCCCCGTTGTCGGTGATCAACGCACTGATCGTGGCGGTGGGGCGGAAGAAATCCTCCGAGGTCACCGCCACCTTTGAAAAGCTGGAGCGCATCTGGGACGAGTATCAGGTCTACGAAAAGGTGGAGTATGGCGTACAGCAATAGGATTATTGTGGCGGGCGGCGGCGCGGCGGGGATGATGGCGGCCATCACCGCTGCCCGGGCCGGGGCGCACGTTCTGCTGCTGGAACCCAACGAAAAGGTGGGCCGGAAGCTGTATATCACCGGCAAGGGCCGCTGCAATGTCACCAACAACTGTGCGCGGGACGAGCTGCTGGCGGCCATTCCCCGGAACAGCCGGTTTTTGTACAGCGCTTTCCACCGCTTTTCGCCCCAGGATGTGATGTCTTTTTTTGAAGGGCTGGGCGTACCACTGAAAACGGAGCGGGGGAACCGGGTGTTCCCGTGTTCGGACAAGGCGGCGGACATTGTGGACGCGCTGTTTTTTGAGCTGCGCCGCCAGGGCGTGGAGCTGTGCCGGGATCGGGTGACGGGGCTGATTAAAGAAAACGAAGTTTTGACCGGCGTTACCACAGAAAATGAAGGTGAAATTATATACTGTCAAGGGATTGTGCTTGCCACAGGAGGGATGTCCTACCCCCGTACCGGATCCACTGGGGATGGTTACCGGCTGGCCCAAATGGCGGGGCACAGGATTGTACCCATCCGGGGTTCACTGGTGCCGCTGGAGTCGGACGATCCCTGCTGTGCCTGTCTGCAAGGGTTATCCCTGCGGAACGTGGAGCTTCGGGTGAAGGATCAGAAGGGAAAAACCATATTCCGGGAGCAGGGGGAGCTGCTGTTTACCCACTTTGGGCTGTCCGGGCCGCTGGTGCTGTCCGCCTCTGCCCATATGGATTTCAGCAAAGCCCAATACACCGCCCACATCGACTTAAAGCCCGCATTGGATGAGCAGAAGCTGGACGCGCGGTTGCTGCGGGATTTTTCTGAGCGGGCCAACCAGGACTATGCCAACGCCCTGGGCGGGCTGGTGCCGCGCAGTATGGTGCCTGTGCTGGTACAGCGTACCGGCGTGGCCGGGGATACCAAGGTACACGACATCCGCAAAGGGGATCGGCGCAGGCTGCTGGAGGCGCTGAAGGATTTTACCGTTTCCCTGTCCGGGCCGCGCCCTGTAGCGGAGGCGGTGGTCACCTCCGGCGGCGTGGCCGTGGGAGAGGTTGATCCCAAGAATATGTCCTCCAAAAAGGCAGCGGGGCTGTACTTTGCCGGGGAGCTGCTGGATGTGGACGGCTACACCGGCGGCTTCAACCTGCAAATCGCCTGGTCTACCGGTTATGCCGCCGGACTTGCTGCGGCGGAGCGGGCAAAAAACTAATTGGAAAGGACGTTTTTCATGAAATACCGCAGCATTGCCATTGACGGTCCCTCCGGGGCGGGAAAATCTACGCTGGCCAAACGGCTGGCCCAGGAGCTTGGCTTCCTTTATGTGGACACAGGGGCGATCTACCGCACTGTGGGAGTGGCGGTTCACCGCCAGGGGATAGACCCAGCAGACGGAACCGCGGTGGCGGCGCTGCTGCCTGAACTGGGCATCACCATGGGCTATGGGGAGGACGGTCTGCAGCATATGTTTTTGGATGGGGAGGACGTGACGACTGCCATCCGGGAGAATGAGATCTCTGCTTATGCCTCCAAAGCTGCCGCCATTCCGGCGGTGAGGGAGTTTCTGCTGGAGATGCAGCGCAGGTTGTCCCGGGAGCATGACGTGATCATGGACGGCCGGGACATCGGGACGGTGGTGCTGCCCCAGGCAGATCTGAAGATTTTCCTCACCGCAGCACCGGAGGCCCGTGCCCAGCGCCGTTACCGGGAGCTTTTGGCGCGGGGCCAGCAGGCGGACTTTGTTCATGTGCTGGCCGAAGTGATAGAGCGGGATCGCCGGGATATGGAGAGGGAGACCGCCCCCCTGCGCCAGGCAGAGGACGCTGTGGTTGCGGATACCACCGCGCTGGATTTGGAGGGGAGCCTCCAGCTGCTGCTCGGGCTGATCCGGGAACACCTTCATGTTTAGGGAGAGGGCGCTGATGAATAAGGTTTACGCGGTGCTCTACCCCCTCATTTGGATTTATATGAAGCTCCTCCATCCATGGAAAGCGGTGGGAGTGGAAAACGTGCCGGAGGGCGCGGCGTTGTTGTGCGGCAACCACAGTACCTTGGGCGACCCGCTGTATGTGGTGTGCTGCCTGGGTTGGCGCAAGCAGGTTCATGTCATGGCAAAAGAGGAGATTATGAAGTGGCCGGTGATCGGCTTTATTCTGAAAAAGGCTGGGGTGTTCGGCGTAAAGCGGGGTAAGGCCGATGTTGCGGCACTGAAGGAGGCCATGCGCATTCTCCGGGGCGGAAAAAAGCTGCTGATGTTCCCCGAGGGTACACGGGTGAAGGAGGGCAAGGTGTCCGAGGCCCACACTGGCGCGGCCATGTTTGCCACCCGCACCGGTGCGCCGGTGGTTCCCATCTACATACCGATGAAAAAGCGGCGCTTCCGCCGGACTACCATCGTGTTTGGGGAGCCGTTCCATCCAGAATTTGAGGGCCGCAAACCCACTCCGGAGGACTACCAGCGCATCGCAGACGATTTGATGGTGCGGATTCGGGCGCTGGAGGAGAGGGCGGTATGATCGTCCGGCAGGCAAAGACGGCGGGGTTTTGCTACGGGGTGCGCCGCGCGGTGGATATGGCGGAGCGGGCGGCGTCCCGGGGGCCGGTGTTCCTGTTGGGCCACATCACTCACAACGACCATGTAATCAGCTGGTTGGAGGGACTGGGGGCCGTCACCATCAGCTGTCCGGAGGATGCCCCCGAGGGTGCCGCCGTGCTGATCCGGGCCCATGGGGAGCCGGACGCTGTGTATGAGACATTGAAAGCCCGGGACTGTAAGGTGCTGGATGCTACCTGCCCCAATGTCACCCGTATCCATGGGATCGTCCGGGAGGCGGAGGCCCGGGGACGGATCCCTGTGATCGTGGGGGAGGCCGACCACCCGGAGATTTTAGGCATTCTGGGATGCACCAGGTATGGGATTGTGGTATCGAATTGGGAGGAACTGGATCAGATTTTGCTGAAGAACCCGGAATTGTACGCCCAACCGCTGACATTTGTCTCTCAGACCACGGCCATTGAGGCGAGTTGGAAAAAAACCGTGGAAAACGCAAAAAAAGTGTGTACAAACTCAGAATTTTTTGATACAATATGTGGTGCTACGTCCAGGCGTCAATCTGAAGCCCTGGAACTGGCCGGTCAATGCGATGCGATGATTGTCATTGGCGACCCCAAAAGCTCCAACACCAAGAGGCTGGTCCAGCTCTGTGCCGGACGGTGCCCCTCAGTGGTGTGGACGGAGCGGGGGACGGACATCGATCGGGACAGCTTCCGCCAGATTGACAGGCTTGGAATCACTGCCGGCGCATCCACGCCGGAGTGGATAATAAAGGAGGTCAGCAACAAAATGAGCGATGAAATTATGGAGATTGAACAGTCCTTCGCGGA
>CAJTVM010000142.1 GCA_910579595.1 uncultured Oscillospiraceae bacterium | reverse complement strand
GCCACCACCGAGGGCTTCGGCGGCACCTACGCCACCCAGGAAAACTTCCGCCTCATGCGGGAGGCCATGGACAAGGTGGGCGAGGAGCTGGGCCGCTATATCCGGGTGTGCAACTACTGCTCCGGCCTGTGTATGCCTGAGATCGCCGCCATGGGCGCTTTCGAGGGCCTGGATGTGATGCTCAACGACGCTTTGTACGGCATCCTGTTCCGCGACATCAATATGCAGCGCACCCTGGTGGACCAGTCCTTCTCCCGTGCCATCAACGCCTACGCAGGCGTGGTGATCAACACCGGCGAGGACAACTACCTCACTACCGCCGACGCGGTGGAGGAGGCCCACACCGTGCTGGCTTCCCAGTTCCTCAACGAGGCGTTCGCCCTGCGTGCGGGCCTGCCCGAGGAGCAGATGGGCCTGGGCCACGCCTTCGAGATCGACCCCGAAGTGGAGAACGGCTTCCTTTACGAGCTGGCCCAGGCCGAAATGGCCCGGGAAATCTTCCCCAAGGCCCCGCTGAAGTATATGCCCCCCACGAAGTTCATGACGGGCAACGTGTTCCGGGGCCATGTTCAGGACGCCCTGTTCAACATGGTCACCATCCTCACCGGCCAGAAGATCCACCTGCTGGGCATGATGACCGAGGCCATCCACACCCCCTTCCTGTCCGACCGGTTCCTGGCCATCCAGAACGCCCAATACATCTTCCGCACCATGCAGGATCTGGGCGGCGAGATCACCTTCAAGGACGGCGGCATCATGCAGACCCGCGCCAGCGAGGTGCTCCACAAGGCCACCGACCTGCTGGGCCAGATCGAGCAGCTGGGCATTTTCGAAACGCTGGAGCGCGGCATCTTCGCCGACATCAAGCGTCCGCGTGACGGCGGCAAGGGCTTGGACGGCGTGGTCAGCAAGGCGCCGGGCTACTTCAATCCCTTCCTTGAGCCGATGATGAAAGGGGGCGCTGGCAAATGAGTTCCGGACTGTATCAAATCCGCGATAAGAACCTGGATACCACCCTGGATCTGACCCGTCTGAAGCCCTACGGTGACACCATGAACGACGGAAAGGTGCAGACCTCCTTCACCCTGCCGGTGAAGGATGACGACCGGGGCGCGGCGGCGGCCGTGCTGCTGGCTGAGAAGATGGGCCTGGCCGATCCCAACGTGGCCCTGCGCCAAAAGCTGGACGAGGACTTCACCTTCTATATGGTGTACGGTTCCCTGACCCACACGGTCAACTACAATGAGATCGTGGTGCAGACCGTCACCGACGAAACCATGGATATGCACGAGACCGACGAGTTCCTGAAGGAGCGCCTGGGCCGCAAGATGGTGGTCATCGGGGCCTCCACCGGTACCGACGCCCACACCGTTGGCATCGACGCCATCATGAACCGCAAGGGCTTTGCCGGCCACTACGGCCTGGAGCGCTACGAGATGGTGGAAGCCTACAACCTGGGCAGCCAGATCCCCAACGAGGAGTTCCTCCGGAAGGCCGCCGAGGTCAACGCCGACGTGCTGCTGGTGTCCCAGACCGTGACCCAGAAGGACGTGCACATCCAGAACCTCACCGAACTGATCGAACTGGCCGAGGCCGAGGGCGTCCGCGAGAAGTACATCTTCTGCTGCGGCGGCGCCCGCATCACCCACGCCCTCGCCAAGGAGCTGGGCTATGACGCCGGGTTCGGCGCGGGCACCTACGCCGATGACGTGGCCACCTTTGTCTCCAAGGAGCTGGTCCGCCGCTTAGAGAAATAAGGTTTGTGAAATAGGGACGGGGCCGTCAGGTTCCCCCCGCAGCCCCGCCCCCTATCAATAAAAATGAGGAGAGGAAATTTATGAGAACAAAACGCACCCTGAAGCCCGTCCGGTTCCTGCTTGCGCTGCTTGTGCTCGTCTCTATGCTGGTTGTAACCGCCTTCGCATCTGGCGGGGCGACCGGCGCCAAAATGGTAGATTGTCCTGACTGCGACGCGGTGGGCGTCGTGCTGTCCGATGATGCCGAGGCCGTTCCCTGCGAAAGCTGCGGAGGTACGGGCGAAATTCAGGCTCCCAGCAATTTTTACGGCACCATCTGGTCCCTTCTCCCGCCCCTGGTCGCCATCGTCCTGGCCCTGATCACCAAAGAGGTGTATTCCTCTCTGTTCCTGGGCTGTTTCGTCGGCTTCCTGCTCCAGGCAAACTTCAGCCCCGTCGGCGCTGTCGACCTGTTTATCACCGATTTGGGTGACAATATCGGCGGCAACGCCGGTATCCTGATCTTCCTGGTCATTCTGGGCACCATGGTGGCCCTGATGATCGGCGCGGGCGGCTCCAAAGCCTACGGCGACTGGGCCGTCAAGAACATCAAGGGCAGGAAGGGCGCTCTGGGCGCCACCGCCATCCTGGGCCTGGTGCTGGGTGTTGACGACTATTTCAACAACCTGACCGTGGGCAACGTGATGCGTCCCGTCACCGATGGCCACAACATCTCCCGCGCCAAGCTGGCTTATATCTGCGACGCCATCGCCGCCCCCGTGTGCATCATGATGCCCATCTCCTCCTGGGCCGCCGCCGTCACCGGCGTCATCGACAACGAGGATCTGGGCTTCCTGATCTTCCTGAAGGCCATCCCTTATAACTTCTATGCCATCCTGACCCTGATTTTCATCCTGTTCATGGTGGTCTGGAACATGGACTACGGCCCCATGAAGACCCACGAGGACAACGCCGCCAAGGGCGACATCTACACCACCCCCGAGCGTCCCTTCGCTGGTGTGGAGGAGATGAAGTTTAATCCCAACGGCAAGGTCATGGACCTGCTTGTCCCCGTTATCATTCTGATCGTCGGCTGTGTGGGCGGCCTGATTTTCGCCGGTTACAAAAACGGCGGCACCGACATTATGTCCATGTTCGCCAACACCGACGCCTTCTTCGGCCTGCCCTTTGGCTCCGGCATTGCCCTGATCATCAACATGATCTACTTCGCAATCCGCCGCTCCATGACCTTCACCGAGCTGATGGACTGCCTGTCCGCCGGCTTCAAGCAGATGGTTCCCGCCATTCTGATCCTGTGCTTTGCCTGGACCATCGGCGGCGTGACCCGCTCCGGCCTGGGCGCTCCCGAGTTCGTGGCCGGTCTGGTGAAAGTCATGGGCCCGTCCCTCCAGAATATGCTGCCCGCCGTGATCTTCGTCATCGCCCTGGGCCTGGGCTTTGCCACCGGCACCTCCTGGGGTACCTTCGGCATCCTGCTGCCCATCGTGCTGGAAATCTTCACCCCCGGCGGCTTCGAGAACGGCGGCTTCGAGAACCTCACCGCCGAGGCGCTGGACACGGTGCCCATCCTGATGGTGGGCGTGGGCGCCACCCTGGGCGGCGCAGTGTGCGGCGACCACTGTTCGCCGATTTCGGATACCACGATATTGGCATCGACGGGTTCCCAGTGCTACCACCTGAACCACGTCGTCACCCAGATGCCCTATGCCCTGACCGTCGCGGCCGTGTGCTTCGTGAACTACCTGATCACCGGCCTGCTCATCAACTATGTGCCTGAGATCGTCTGCCTGCTCATCGCCATTGTCAGCCTGGTAGTTACCATGTTCGTCATCAAGGCGGTCACCAGCAAGAAACCCGCAAAGGCGTAAGTACATCGCGTCGCAATTTCTCAGGGGGCTTCTGCTCCACTTCTGGTGAAGCGGGAGCCCCCTCTCCCTGACTTTGCGGCCTCGCGTCAGACTTCATAGTCAGCGCACAGGCTTTGCCGGACAGCGGCTGTGCCGCTGTCTGAAAACCGGCAGCTGCCGGTTTTCAACTGTGCTGACTATATCATGCGCGCCGGAACATCAGCCGGAACGCGTTCCAAGGGCTCTGGCTCCAGAACTGCTTCCTCACCGTGGCCGGTACGCCGTCCGCATAGCGGATTCCAATCTCGCGTTTCTTCATGAGGTTTACTCCTTTCTGTTCCCTGTCATTGACTTCCACCGAAGTTAGTATACCTCAGTTTGCGCCATTACGCAAACGAATTAAAATTATGTTTCATATGAGGAAATAGAATGACGAAATGAACACGACGAAGTGCCAAATTTTTTTAAAAACGGTAGAGCTGGGCAGCTTTACCCGGGCGGCGGAGGCCATGGGCTACACCCAATCCGCCGTCAGCCGTTCCATCGCCGATTTGGAGCGTGAGTGGAACATGACCCTGCTTTCCCGCAACAAGGACGGGATTGTCTTGAACTCCCAGGGAAAGGAGCTGCTCCCCTACATACAGTCTCTGTGCAACGCCCAGCGGGCGCTGGAGGACGAGATCTCCGAAATGCACGCGCTGACCCGGGGCACCCTGCGGGTTGGGACGTTTACCAGCGTTTCCATCCAATGGCTTCCTCCCATTATGAAGGGTTTTTTAAGCAAATATCCCGGCATCCAATTTGAACTGGTCAACAAATGGGAGTTCGCGGAGGTGGAGGATCTGATCATCCGCGGCGAGGTGGACTGCGGCTTCCTGGGACTGCCGGTCAGCGATACGCTGGAGTCCTTTTTCCTGTTCCAGGACCGGCTGCTGACCGTCCTGCCCCTGGACCACCCCCTGGCCAACGCGGAGTACTACCCCATGTCCCGGTTCCGCCAAGACCCCTATATCCGCACCCAGGAGGCCTGGGACAAGGAGTTTTCCCGCATCTTCCAGGAGGAGGGGCTGAACCCCAACATCCGCTATACCGTCAACGACGATTTTGCCATTCTGGCCATGGTGGAGCAGGGACTTGGCATCAGCATCCAGCCGGAGCTGGTGGTCAAGGGCGCCTGCCGCCAGCTGGCGGCGATCCCCCTGGAAAACCCCCGGTTCCGGCAGATTGGCCTTGCGGTGCGCCGCAAGGAACCCTTAGCCCCCCTAACCCGCCGCTTCATCGACTTTGTCCTTCAGTGGCACCAGGAGCAGGAGCCGTCTTGACGAAGGTACCGGAAAATGCTGGGCGAAGGAGTTCCTCGCCCGCTGATGCCCAGACAGGCGGACAGGCGTGCACCGCAGCGCAGGACACCTGAAAATTGCGGCAATTTATGGAAAGGAACCTTCCTTTTCTAAAATAGATTTAATTTGAAAAGAGGAATTATTCATGGATTTTAAACTGTCGAAAGAGCAGTTGATGCTCCAGAAGCTG
>CAJTVM010000141.1 GCA_910579595.1 uncultured Oscillospiraceae bacterium | reverse complement strand
GGTAGCAGCCGATCTCGGTCAGGCGCTTGATGTCCATCGCCACGTTGCGGCGCAGATCGCCTTCCACGGTGTACTCGTGACTGATGATCTCACGCAGCTTGGCCTCCTCAGCGTCGGTGAGGTCCTTCACGCGGGTGTCAGGGTTGATGCCCGCTTCCTTGAGGATCTTGGTCGCGCTGGTGCGTCCGATCCCATAAATATAGGTGAGTCCGATCTCGACTCGCTTTTCCTTCGGCAGATCAATGCCGGCAATACGTGCCATACTCTATGCCCCTCCTTTAACCTTGTCTCTGCTTGTGCTTGGGGTTTTCGCAAATGACCATGACTTTGCCCTTGCGCTTGATGATCTTGCACTTCTCGCACATGGGCTTGACAGACGGTCTGACTTTCATATCGTTTAACCTCCTGTTAATGCCTGAATGGCCCCTCGTCGGAGCAAGCTCCATATCCCTCGCTTCCGGCTTTGCCGAAAGCTCGCTCATTCCGCTGCTCCTCCTCTCCAACCGTGAACCACTTCGTTGGGTTCACGGTTGGGCGGCGGCTTTCGCCGCCGTCCCTGCTGGGGCGGGAGTTCTGCGGTCCCTTTTGGAGGCAAGGCCCCTTGAGGGAAAAGCCTGTTCCAAACTCGGTCGTTGATAGTTGTCATGCTGCACCTGTTCGCAACGCGGTTCTAAGCCTTCGGCTCGGTCAGCACTGAACGTGTGCCACTGGCACACAGCGCCCTCCGATTCCGCAAAAGCTGTCCGGCCCCCTCGGGGCCTCCCCGCTTTTGCTCCACTCCGGTCTTAGCCCGCTGCTCACGACGGCTCCGCACTTCTCATTACTTAGATCTCCAAGTAATTCTGCCCCGGGTCAGGTCGTAGGGCGACATCTGAACCGTGACTTTATCGCCAGGCAGGATGCGGATGAAGTTCATCCGCAGCTTGCCCGAGATGTGTGCCAAGATAATGTGTCCATTTCCAATGTCCACGTTGAACGTGGTGTTAGGCAGGGCCTCGGTGACGACGCCCTCCAACTCGATCATGTCGTCTTTTGCCAAAGCGTCATACCTCCAGTTGATCTCGGAACGCGGCCAGCGCCCGTCTCAGTGCCTTGTCTGACAGGGCTTCGCCCTGCTTCAGCTTTTGAATCGCGGGGTGGTCGAACCCACCGGTGAGCAGCTTCACATGATTGAAATCCTTGGCCTTAGGCCGGGCGGCTTTCCGCCGCTTCCCATCGGCGATCAGCAGCCGTCTTTGCGCCTGGTCTACGCCCATCACGCAGAACAGCCCATCCTTGTCCCGTCCGGCCACGGCGCGGACGATCCAACCAGTATAACCGGGCATCGTGCTGCTCATAGATAAGTCCCATCCTCGGTGACGGTGGTGATTTCCGGCCCGTCCTCAGTGATAAGGATGGTGTTTTCATAGTGGGCCGCCAGGGAACCGTCCGTTGTCACGGTGGTCCAGCCGTCCTTGAGCACCTTCACCTGCCAGTCGCCAGCGCACACCATAGGCTCCACCGCAATGGCCATACCCGCTTGGAGCCGGGCGCCGTGACCGGCGGGGCCGAAGTTGGGCACCTCGGGGGCCTCGTGCATTTCGCGCCCCACGCCGTGGCCCACGAAGCTGCGCACCACAGAGTAGCCGTGCTTCTCCACGTAGACCTGCACCGCGTGGGAGATATCGCTCACCCGTTGGCCGGCTTTGGCGAACTGGAAGCCCTCCCAAAAGCTCTGCTGGGTGACGTCAATCAGCCGCTGGGCCTCCGGAGTAATCTCCCCGCAGGGGTAGGTGGCGGCGCAGTCGCCGTGGAAGCCGTCGATATAGGCGCCCACGTCCACGCTGACGATGTCCCCCTCCCTGAGCACAACGCGCCGGGACGGGATGCCGTGGATGACCACCTGGTTCACCGAGATGCACGCCGAGCCCGCAAAGCCGTGGTAATTGAGGAAGGACGGCTGGGCCCCTTTGCTGCGGATGAACTTGCGCACCGCGTCGTCGATCTCCTTGGTGGTGACGCCGGGGCGGACCATGCTGCCCGCCAGCGCCCGGGCCTGGGCGGTAATTCGTCCGGCCCTGCGCATGGCGTCCTGTTCCCGGGGGGATTTCAGTGTGATCAGCTCCATGCTCAAATACCCAGGGCCGCCGTAATGACCTTGGTGGTGGCCTCGATGGTGGGCTGGTTGTCCACGCTCTTGACAATACCCTGCTTGGCGTAGAACGCCTTCAGCGGCTCCGTCTGGGCATGGTACACGCTCAACCGATCCAGCACGGTTGACCGCTTGTCATCGTCCCGCTGGACCAGCTTGCCGCCGCAGACGTCGCACACACCCTCAGCCTTGGGGGGCGCGGCCTTGACGTGGTAGGTGGCGCCGCAGTCGGTGCAGGCCCGCCGTCCGCTCATGCGGCTGACAATCTCCTCATCGGAGACCTCAATGTCCAGCACGCAGTCAAAGCGGATGCCTGCGGCCTCCAGGGCTTCAGCCTGGGCGATGGTGCGGGGCACGCCGTCCAGGATATAGCCCTTTGCGCAGTCGGCCTCAGCCAGGCGCTCGGCGATGATATCGATGATCACCTGGTCGGGCACCAGCTTACCCGCGTCCATGTAGCTCTTGGCCTGGAGTCCCACGCTCGTGCCGTTTTTCACGGCCGAGCGCAGGATGTTGCCTGTGGAAATGGTGGGGATACCCAGCCGCTCGCTGAGGATAGCGGCCTGGGTCCCCTTACCGGCGCCGGGGGCGCCGAGCATAATGAGTTTCATAATGGCTCACCTCAATGCTCACTCAAGGAAGCCCTTGTAGTGGCGCATCATGAGCTGGGCCTCCAGGGCCTTCACGGTCTCCAGCGCCACGCCCACCACGATGATGACAGAGGTGCCGCCAATGCCCAGCCTGCTGCCGGCGCTGCTGCCGAAGGCGCTCATAATGTTGCCCACAATGGTGGGAAGCAGAGCGACCACGCCCAGATAGATGGCGCCGAACATGGTGATCCGGGAGATGACCTTGGACAGGAAGTCGCTGGTGGGCCGGCCCGGGCGGAAGCCGGGAATAAAGCCGCCGTTCTTCTTCAGGTTGTTGGCCACCTCGATGGGGTTGAACTGGATGGTGTTGTAGAAATAGCTGAACAGGATGATCAGCAGAAAATACACAATGCTGTACACCAGCCCGGTGGTATCAAAGATACTCAGGAAGGTGTTCCAGCCGCTGCCCTTGGTCTGGGCGGAGGGCACAAACATCCCGATGGTGGCGGGGATGGAAGCGATGGCCTGGGCGAAGATGATGGGGAGCACACCGGACATATTCACCTTAATGGGAATATGGCTGGACTGGCCGCCGTACATCTTCCGGCCCACCACCCGCTTGGCGTACTGCACGGGAATGCGGCGCTCGGCGTTGGTGATGAACACGATAAAGGCCACAAGAGCCAGCATACCGATAATGACGAACGGGATGAACACGGGGTGCATCACCAGAGCAGAGGTGGGATTCGATCCGGTGGCCCAGGCCCGTACGCCGCTGATAATGGTGGAAACCATGGTGGGCACGCGGCCCACAATACCGGCGAACAGGATGATGGAGATGCCGTTGCCGATGCCGAACTCGGTGATCTGCTCGCCCAGCCACATCAGGAAGGCGGAGCCTGCCACGAAAGCGGCGATGATCACGATGGCGGGCCACACGCCCTGTACGGTGAGCAGGCTCTGCCCGCCGGAACCCACCCGCAGGAAGGTATAGTAGCCAAAGGCCTGGATGAGGGCGATGGCCACGGTGGCATACCGGGTGATGGCTTCCAGCTTCTTCTTGCCTTCCTCGCCGCCCTCCTTCTGGAGGCGCTCCAGGGCGGGGATGGCGATGGTCAGCAGTTGGATGATGATGGAGCTGTTGATATAGGGCTGGATAGAGAGGGCAAATACCGTCGCCTGGGCGAAGGCATCGCCGCTCATAACATTCAGCAGCCCAAAGATGCTGGAGGACTGGGAGGCGATATAGTCGCTGAGTGTATGGGTGTCGATGAAGGGCACCGGAATAGCGGCGCCCACCCGGAAGATGAGCAGCGCAAACACCGTAAACAGCAGTTTGCCCCGCAGCTCAGGCACCTTCCATGCGTTTCTGATGGTCTGAATCATGCTCAGATCACCTCCGCCGTACCGCCTGCCTTTTCGATCTTCTCCTTTGCGGAGGCCGAGAAAGCGGAGGCCCGGACGGTGAGCTTACGGGTCAACTCCCCGTTGCCCAGGATCTTGACGCCATACTCACACTTGGAAATGATACCCTTTTCCAGCAAATCGCAAACGTTGACCACAGTACCGTCCTCGAACTTGTTCAAGGCGGAGACGTTGATGGCCTCCAAACGCTTGGCAAAGATGTTGTTGAAGCCCCGCTTGGGCAGGCGGCGGGCCAGAGGCATCTGGCCGCCCTCGAACCCGATGCGGACGCCGCCGCCGGAGCGGGCCCACTGGCCCTTGTGGCCGCGGCCGGCGGTCTTGCCGTTGCCGGTGCCGGGACCGCGCCCCTTGCGCTTGCCCACCTGGGTGGAGCCGGGGGCGGGAGACAGTTCATGCAGATTCATGGTCAGCAACCTCCTTAGGCGTTCTCGGTGACCTGGAGCAGGTAACCGATGTGGGCGATCTTGCCCCGGGTAGCCTCGTTGTCGGGCTGCACGGTGGTGTCGCCGATCTTGCGCAGGCCCAGGGCCTCGGCGGTGGCCTTATGCTTGGCCAGACGGCCGTTCAGGCTCTTGACGAGCTTGATGTTGATGGTTTTAGCCATTGTCGTGAGCCTCCTTAACCTAAGATCTCTTCCACGCTCTTGCCGCGGATACGCGCGACTTCAGCGGGACTGCGCAGGGACTTAAGCCCCTCCATGGTGGCGGCCACCACGTTCTGGGGGTTATTGGTACGCAGGCACTTGGCGCGGATGTCGGACACGCCCGCAGCCTCCATCACCGCACGCACAGGGCCGCCGGCGATGATGCCGGTACCTTTGCTGGCGGGCTTGAGAAGGACGCGGCCGGCGCCGAACTCGCCAATGACCTCGTGGGGGATGGTGGTACCGGACAGGGTGACGGTCACCATGTTCTTCTTGGCGTCCTCGATGCCCTTGCGGATGGCCTCGGCAACTTCGGCGGCCTTGCCCAGGCCGAAGCCCACGCGGCCCTTCTCGTCGCCGACCACCATCAGGGCGGAGAACTTGGCCACACGGCCGCCCTTCACGGTCTTGGAAA
>CAJTVM010000140.1 GCA_910579595.1 uncultured Oscillospiraceae bacterium | reverse complement strand
AACGAGTGGTATGCCCGGGATATTTCCAAAAAGCGGCGCATCAGCAACAAGATCAAGGGGAACGCCGGTGAGCCGATGGGTCCACCGCCTTATGGGTACGAGAAGGACCCGAATAACCCCAAGCGGTGGATCATTGAAGAAACCGCCGCCGCTGTTGTGAGGCGGATATACCGCATGAGCCTGGACGGGATGGGTGTGGTGCAGATTGCCGACACCCTCAGTAAAGAGAACATCCTGACCCCGCGTTTTTACTGGCAGGCCAAGGGCGTCCAGAAGGCTGGAAAACCGTCTAAATATGGTCCCTGTCATTGGTGCGGTTCTACTGTTACCAAAATTTTGGGACAGCAGGAATATTGTGGTGATGTACTCAACTTCAAGACTTACTCCAAGTCCTACAAAAACAAGCGCCGCATTGAGAATGACCGGGAGAACTGGGCCATTTTCAAGGATGTGCACGAGCCGATCATTGACCGGGCCACCTGGGAGAAGGTGCAGGAAAAGCGGGGGAAGATCCGCAAGCGCCGCACCCACGAGGGGGAGCGGAATATGTTCTCCGGCCTGCTGGTCTGCGCGGACTGTGGAAACAACCTCCACTTCCATTTCAACCAGGGCAACCCGGAGATCGAGTATTTCAACTGTTCCAACTACAAGGGCAACCGGGGGACGTGTCCTTCTACCCACTATATCCGGGCCGACTTTTTGGAGCAGGTGATGCTGGCCGAGATCAGGCGGCTAACTCGCTTTGTGTGCCGCTATGAGAAGGAGTTCGCCGCCATGATGATGGGCTTCACCCAGCAGGCGGCGGAGGACGAGCGCCGGGTGATCCAAAAGGAGCTGGACGCCGCCACCGCCCGCGACAGGGAGCTTGATTCCTTATTCGAGCGTATCTACGAGGACATGGTGGCGGGACGGCTGACGGAGGAACGGTTCGCCCGGATGTCTGCCAAGTACGAGGACGAGCAGAAGGAACTGCGGAGCAAGATCAAAGCCTTGCAGGAGGGCATTGAGCGCACCAGGAGCAAGGCTGTGACGGCGGATATTTTTATGTCGGCTGTCCGCAAGTACACGCGGGCCAAAAAGCTCACGCGGCGGATGCTGGATGAGTTGGTACAGTACATCGAAGTCCATCAGGCGGAAAAGATTGATGGGACATGGGTGCAGCGCCTCACCATTCACTACAACTGCATCGGAGCCATCACCATCCCCGAAGAACTGACCCTCCCCATGCCGGAGATCACCGTGAACACCCGCAAGGGCGTGTACGTCAGCTATCAGCCTGACACGAAAGTGGGGTAGGGGGCATGGCAGAACAGAAACGGGCGTGGCTCTATGGCCGGGTTGCCCATGATGATGGGATCACATTAGTAGCTCAAATGGATCTCCTGCGGCATTGGGCGGCAGAACATGGCTATGCCATTGTGGGTAAAACCGCCGAAACAGGTAGCGGCATCCGTCCAGACCGTCCCGGCTTTTCCGCAGTTATGCAGGCCGCCCGAGAAAAGCGGATGGACGCCCTGGTGGTGAGAAAGCTGGGGCGTCTGACCAGGAATCCCCTGGACGCCTGCGGGCTTATGGAAACACTGAAAGAATGTGGTGTTCACCTTATCTGCACCGGAGAAAATTTTATCCCCGGTCTGCTTGTTACTCGCTTTTGATATAAAAAAGGCGAGTGTTCTTACAGCATCTTTCAAATGCTATAAGAACACTCGCCATGGCTCAATGTGGCAAAACTACTATTTCTGAAACCCGTTGCGGCGCAACGGGTTTCAGCCATCATGCAGTTCAATCATCCAAAAAAGTTCACATCTGTCGGAAGACAGCAATTATCTCATCTGCCGCCCTGCTTATGTGTCAGCCAGGATCATTTGCTATCCCAGATTCTTCAGGACACTCCGGTGCTGCTCATGTTCAAATACGCAGCAATTATCGTGACATCCACATCGAGTACCCCGTTCCAAATTTCAACATTATATTTGCCAATCGCCCCTGCCTCATGGTATACTGCGTTTAGAGAAAAAGGGCGGTGACAGCCATGTGTGCAAAGAAAAAATCCACACCCCGCAAAATGTGGAGGCTGGCAGGGGAACCGATCCGCTCCCAGTCCCTCAGTGCGGCGGAGCAGGACGCATTTGCTGAGGAGTTCTCCATCTATCGTCAGTTCCGCAGCGGCACAGAGCTTGGCTCAGGCTGGGTGAGCCCCGCCGCCGCACGGATCCACCAAAGCGCCGCCGAGGCGGTGGCCTCGGCCCTCTGTGAATGGTATGCCGGACGGTATGGCCGGGAAGCCGTGATCAAGGTAGTATCCGCCGCAGCGGCAGTCCCCGCAACCGTATCGGAGCGGGTGGCGCTGAGCGCGGATTTTCTGCTGGGGGCGGCGCTGTGGTTGCTGGACTACTGGGAGATGCACTGCGGCAGTGAGGGGGAGTACCTGTCCCTGCTGCCCCCGGAGCCGGACGAGCTGCTGGAATACGATATCCCTTTTTCGGAGGATTTGGAGCATTCCCGTGACGCCCTGCTCCGCACCCTAACGCTGCTGCGTGGCCGGGAAGGGCCGTACCGCAAAGAGTTCCGCGCCCTGCTGGAATTGCTGGACGATGATGCCGCCGCAGGGCTTCGCCAACGGTTCAAGGTAGCGTTCCTGGACTACATGGAACGGGCCTTGGAGGCCTATGACCGGCTGCGTCCTACATCCCCGGAACCGCCGTCCTTCTGGGGTGAAACCCTACCCGACCGGGACTTCTTACAGATGAATGACCGCCTGCCCTCCGAGTGTCCGGAGACGATAGCCCTGCTCATGGGCCCGGAGCTGATCTGCCGCCCGGTGGCGGAAGTTCAGGCGGAGCTGGGTTCCCGGAAGGCGGCGGAGCTGCTGTCTGGCTACGGCACGGACGACCCCTACGCCCTGTGCGCTGCCTACCTGCTGCTGGAGCGAGAGAAGGACGCGCTGGCGAATTTGAACTGCCTGACCGCCATCGTGATGATCTGTGCCGAACGGCACCTGCCATGGACACAGGATGATTTTGACGCCAGGGCAGACCTGTCCGAACCGGGCGGGCCGGACTATCGTCTGCGGCACGAGTACCATATGTTTTCCGAAGACGAATCGGAGGGGGACGAACCCCCGGACTGGCTGGCCTCCGAGTCGCAGTTATTCTACATCGCCACTGGGGTGATACCGCCTCGGGATCAGCAGTTGTCCGAAGACCTTGTCCGCTGGTTCATTGACCACGGCATTGGGGAACAGCGGGCCCGTGAGCTGGCTTATGGGGCCATGTTCGCTTACTACACCGATGCCGGGGAGCATAGCTGGAAGCCAGTGGACTGGGCCAATTTTGAGGATGATGATGGGGACGAACCGCTAGCCCAGGAGGAGGTGCCGCCCACTGCTGCATCCGATGATGATCCCAACGCACGGGCCGAGATGCTGGCCCGGAAGGTGAAGGAACTGCGGGGTGCGCTCCACGACGCGGAACGGGCGGCGGGGCGTCTGCGGGAGCAGCTCCGGGAGGTGGAACAAAGGGGCGAAGCGGAGCGCGGGGAGCTGGCCCAGCTCCGGGAAACGCTCTACCGCCTGCGCTCCGGGGAAGACGCGGACGCCGAAGACAGCGGGCCGCTGGTAGAGCTGCCTTGGCAGGTGAAGCGGCGGGTGGTGGTGTACGGCGGTCACGACAGCTGGCGCAAGGCGATCAGGCCCATGCTGCCCGGGGCCCGGTTCTATGACCGGGAGGAGCTGGCGGATCTGAACGTTGTCCGCGGGGCGGACGTGGTGTGGCTCCAGGTCAACGCCATGTCCCACAAATATTACTACCGTGTCATCGATGCCGCCCGGAAAAACGATATCCCGGTGCGCTATTTCGGATCGGCCAGCGCGAAAAAGTGCGCCGTCCAGCTGGCGCTGGACGAGCTGGCGGCGGAGAAAGCGGAATGAAGTTTAATACTTTTGCAACATCTTTGCTCGAATTTCTGTAATGAAATCCCGTTATCCTAATCCTTGCAAGAGATGCTATTTCTTTTTCATTCTATCCTCCATCCTTCAGAGCCGGGGCGATGATCCGCCCCGGCTCCCTTTCTGCCTATATGAAGGCGCCGTTCATGCGCTGGCACTCCTGTCGATGTGTTCCACGGCCTGTTCGAGCTCAGTGCCATCCTTGAAGCGGACGGACACCCGCTCCCTGTCCAGCACCGTCACCCGGCTCACCATCTGGAACACAAGACCATCGTCAAAGCCTGTGATGGCGCTGTCCGTCTGCTCCAGAATGCCGGTGATGCTCTGCACCCGGCTGTTGTACACCGGGTCGGCGCCGCCCTCCCGCTCCAACTCGGTTTTCCGGGCCGTAAGCTCCATCATAGCGGCGTTTACCTGGATCATCCGGTCATCGTACTCGGTATTCTCTGGCCCGGCGTTCGCCGCCAGCCGGAACAGGTTCATCTGCTCCTCCTGGAGCGCCCTTAGCTTGGCCTCCACAGCGGGGAGGGAGGTGTTGTCCCCTGTCCCCGCCAGGGCGGTGGCCACGCAGTCCGCCAGCGTTTCCCTGGCCTCCCTCTGCCGGAACATCTCGTTCAGCGCAGCGGTGACCGCCGCCTGCAATTCCAGCTCGTCCACCGTGGTGGAGTGCTTGCAAATCCGCTTGCCATGCTCGATTCGGTTGAGGCACCGCCAGACGAACCGCTTTTGACCGTCCGGCATATATGTAATCCTGCGATACGGGCTGCCGCACTCGGAGCATACCACCAGGCCGCTCAGCACATATTTGCCGCTGTGCTTGCCCTGTTCTGTCTTGGCCTTTGACGAGGTTTTCCGCAGGCTGGATCGCCGCGCCAACTCCTCCTGCACCTTCCGGAAGGTGGCCCGGTCGATAATGGGCACGTGGGCGTTCTCCACGTAGTATTTGGGGAGCTGGCCCTCGTTCTTCACCTGCTGGCGGCTGAACAAATCCAGGGTGAAGGTTTTCTGGAGGATGGCGTCGCCCATATATTTCTCATTTTCCAGGATGGCCCGCACCGTGTGGTCGCTCCATTTGGTGCCGCCCCGGGCAGTTTTGCAGCCATCAGCCGTGAGCTCCCGGCTGATCTGGGCCACGCTCTGGCCCATCAGGTACCGGGCGAAGATGCGCCGCACCGTGGGGGCCTCGTCCGGGTCGATCTCCGGCTCCCCGTCCGGGCCCTTGCGGTAGCCCAGGAAGTTGCTGAAATTGTAGTGGACGATGCCCTGCTTGAACCGGGCCCGGTGGCCCCACTGGATGTTGGTGGACATGGACTCGCTCTCCGCCTGGGCCTGGC
>CAJTVM010000139.1 GCA_910579595.1 uncultured Oscillospiraceae bacterium | reverse complement strand
AGCAGACTGTCCGGCTTTTTGACCCGGCGTTTCCCATCATCAACAAGGAACTGCCCCGCGCCGACTTTGACCGTATGCTGGCGGAGAACCCTTTGAACGACGGTCTGCTTCAGGTGGTAGAGGAAGCACCGCCCGCCGCCGAAGCCGTGGAGCCGGACACCCCGCAGGCCGTGGGCCGCATCGACTTTTTAGCCGCCAACGGTACGGTGGGTGACAGCGTGGAGTACACCGACGCGGAGCAGTTTGTGGCGGCAATCAAAGAGGAAAACCATGTTGGCACTCCAATGGGCATTATCCTATACCGTGACAGCGAGGGCCAGACCATCCCCCAGGACTTTGTGGCGGAGCTTGACCCGCCGCCACAGGAATTTGAGGTCATAGACTACGCCCAGGCCCGGTTGGATGAAGCGATAGAACTCATTAACGAGTATTGTTGGAAAGAATTTGAGCAAGAAGCAGATTTTTCCGACCTGCACCACATTGACCTTGCCTTTGGCAGTACCAGCGACAACAAGTATGTCATTGAAGCCAGCGCCGACTTGATCGACTTCCGCCTGGTTTATCAGGTAGACGGCGAGGTGGTGATGTCGCTCCAATGCCGCGACCTGGACGATCTGAACGTACACCTCGCAAATTTGAGCTTTGACAACATGATCGCCTATGCGGAGGAACAGTACGAGAAGCGGCAGGAACAGCCGGAACACCCCGCCGCCGACACCGCTTTGCCCCATGAACGTTTTACCGTTATTGAAACGGAGAACGGCTACGCCGTATGGGACGATGTTCAGGGCGGTATTTATGTGGACAGCGAGGGCGTCCAAGAGGAATTTACCAGCGAATGGCAGGCCGAGGACTATCTGAAGCAGGTCAAACGGGCCTCAGCGGAAAAGAGCGCCGGAAGTTCAGCGGATGGCCGTAGCTCTAACGGGGATATACCCTCACCGCAGACACAGCCCCGCCGTTATCAGGTGGTGGTTTATCACCACATCGAAAACGGCATGGACGAAAAGCGGGAATATGAAACGCTGCAAGAAGCGGAAAATGTGGCGAGGGGCTATGTTGACGGCACGTTGGAGGATGACGGCTTTGCCTATGAGGGCGCGGCGGTGTACGACCTGCTGGAAAGAAAATGGCTCTCCGTCATTGGAAATTTCCCGATGCCGGAACCCCTTGCCGAAAAAGAGGAAGTCCTGCCGCCGCCCACAGCTCAACACAAGGGTATGGAGAAGGTAGCGGAGTATCAGTTCGACCAGGAGCGCATTGTTATCTTCCAGTACCCCAACGACCAATTTTATAACCATTACGGCTATGATGAACAGCGCGGTTTTTCCCAAACGACAGCGGGCGGCTTTGATACCTTTGAAGAAGCTGAAAAAGCATTGTACTCCCACCGGCCCAAGGCAGAGAAGGTTTTGGAACCTGATGAAAAAGCAACAGATACAGAAAAGGGCGCGGAAAGTTTAGCGGATGGGCGCGACCCGGATAATGATGAGCCACCGCTGCCCCCGCCCGAGCCCAAACGCAGGAGCAAAGTGTCTCCCTTTGTCCTCCATCCCGAAATCCCCGCCGCAGACCGGCATGAGTACCATATCACCGATGACGCCATCGGCGCTGGGACACCGGGGGAACGCTTCAACAACAACGTCCGGGCCATCCGTCTGCTGAAAAAGCTGGAACGGGAAGATCGGTTTGCCACGCCGGAGGAACAGGCGGTATTGGCGCAGTATGTGGGCTGGGGCGGGCTGGCCGACTGCTTTGACGAGCGTCACAGCAAGTACGCCGAACTGAAAGCCCTGCTGGACGAGGACGAGTACGCCGCCGCCAGAGAATCCACCCTCACCGCCTTTTATACCCCGCCCGTGGTCATCCGCTCCATCTATCAGGCGTTGGAGAACATGGGCTTTAAGACCGGCAATCTGCTGGAGCCGTCCTGCGGCATCGGCAACTTCATCGGTATGCGCCCGGAAACGCTGGCCGACTCCAAAATTTACGGGGTAGAGCTGGACGGTATCAGCGGACGTATCGCCCGCCAGCTCTATCAAAAATCCTCTATCGCTGTCCAGGGGTTTGAGAAAACAGACCTCCCGGACAGCTTTTTTGACGCCGCCATCGGCAACGTGCCCTTTGGCCCCTTTAAGGTGCCGGACAAGCGGTATGACAAGCACAATTTCCTGATCCACGACTATTTCTTTGCCCGGACGCTGGATAAGGTCAGACCGGGCGGTATCATCGCTTTTGTCACCAGCAAGGGCACCATGGACAAGGAAACGCCCACCGTGCGAAAGTATATCGCACAGCGGGCCGATCTGTTGGGAGCCATCCGTCTGCCCAACAATACGTTCAAGGACGCCGCTGGCACGGAAGTGACCAGCGACATTCTGTTTTTGCAGAAGCGGGACGCCCTCTCCAGCGAGGAACCGGCCTGGGTACACTTGAATACCGACGCAACCGGGCTGAAAATGAATCAGTATTTCATCGACCACCCGGAGATGGTCATGGGCGAAATGCGGGAGGTCAGCGGCCCCTATGGGCCGGAAACCGCCTGCCTGCCCCGTGAGGGGCAAGACCTGGGGGAGCAGCTCACCGCCGCCGTCCAGAATATCCAAGGCTCCATTACCGACTATGTGCTGGACGACCCGGAGGCGGAGGGCGAGGACAAATCCATCCCCGCCGACCCGAATGTGCGGAATTTCAGCTACACCGTGGTGGATGGGCAGGTGTACTACCGGGAGAACAGCCGGATGAACCCGGTGGAGGTGTCCGTGACGGCGGCGAACCGCATCAAGGGGCTGATCGGCATCCGGGACTGTGTGCGGACGCTCATTGACTATCAGACCGAGGACTGGCCCGCCGAGGATATTCAGGCCCAGCAGCGCAAGCTCAATGCCCTCTATGACGCCTTTGTGGAGAAGTACGGGCGTATCAACTCCCGCGCCAACAGTATCGCCTTCACGATGGACGACTCCTATTTTCTGCTGGCCTCCCTGGAGGTGATGGACGATGAACGGAACTTTGTCTGTAAAGCGGATATGTTCAGCAAGCGCACCATCAAGCAGAAAGTCATCGTCACCAGCGTGGATACCGCGTCCGAGGCCCTGGCCGTGTCGCTGGCTGAAAAGGCCAGGGTGGATATGCCCTTTATGATGGAACTGACCGGCAAGACCGAACAGGAGGTGTGCGCCGACCTGACCGGCGTGATCTTCCTGAACCCCATGCACGGGTATGGCAGCGGCACCGAGGAAAAGTACCTTCCCGCCGACGAATACCTCTCCGGCAACGTGCGGGAGAAGCTGGAATGGGCAAAGCGGAGCGCCGAACAGTACCCGGAGGACTACGCCGCCAATGTGCAGGCATTGGAACGGGTGCAGCCGGTAGACCTGACCGCCAGTGAAATCTCCGTGCGGCTGGGGGCCACCTGGCTTCCCCCGGAGATCGTGGAGCAATTCATGTTTGAGTTGTTCAGCACTCCAAACTACTGCCAGTGGAACATCCACGTCCGCTATTTCCAGCGCACCGGCGACTGGAATGTTGAGGGGAAATCCTACGACAAGAGCAATATCAAGGCCCACAACACCTACGGCACCTCCCGCATTAACGGCTACAAGATCATTGAGGAAACCCTGAACCTGCGGGACGTTCGGATTTTTGACTATGTTCAGGACGAGAATGGCAAGAAAACACCCGTCCTGAATAAGAAGGAAACCGCCATCGCCCAGGGCAAGCAGGAGCTTATCAAGCAGGCGTTCCAGGACTGGATATGGAAAGACCCCCAGCGCCGGGAACGGCTGACACGGCTCTACAACGACAAATTCAACAGCATCCGGCCCCGTGAGTATGACGGGAGCCACCTGAACTTTGTGGGCATCAACCCGGAGATCACCCTGCGGCCCCATCAGGTGAACGCTATCGCCCATATCCTCTACGGCGGGAATACCCTGCTGGCCCATGTGGTGGGGGCGGGCAAGACCTTTGAAATGGTGGCGGCGGCGCAGGAGAGCAAGCGGCTGGGCCTGTGTCAAAAGAGCCTGTTCGTTGTCCCCAACCACCTGACGGAACAGTGGGCGTCGGAGTATTTGCAGCTCTATCCCTCCGCCAATATCCTGGTGGCGACCAAAAAGGACTTTGAAACCAAGAACCGCAAGCGGTTCTGCGGCAGAATCGCCACCGGGGACTATGACGCCATCATCATCGGGCACTCGCAGTTTGAGAAAATCCCGGTGAGCGTGGAGCGCCAGCGGTATCTTCTGGAACAGCAGCGGCGGGAGATACTGGACGGCATCGCGGAACTGAAAGCCAGCCACGGGGAACGCTTCTCCATCAAGCAGATGGAGCGCACCAGGAAATCCATTGACGCCAAGCTGGAAAAGCTGAACGACCAAAGCCGCAAAGATGATGTGGTCACGTTTGAGGAATTGGGCGTTGACCGCATTTTTATTGACGAAGCACATTATTATAAAAACCTCGCCGTATTTTCCAAAATGCGGAACGTGGGCGGCATCAGCCAGACCGAAGCGCAGAAGTCCAGCGACCTCTATATGAAGTGCCGCTATCTGGATGAGCTGACCGGGGGCCGGGGCGTTATTTTCGCCACAGGCACTCCCATCTCCAACACGATGGTGGAGATGTATACCATGCAGAAGTATTTGCAGTATGGCACCCTGGAAAAGCACGGTCTGCTCAATTTTGACGCCTGGGCGTCCACCTTTGGGGAAACCGTCACCGCCATAGAACTGGCCCCGGAGGGCACCGGCTACCGGGCCAAGACCCGCTTCTCCCGGTTTTACAACCTCCCGGAACTCATGTCCATGTTCAAGGAAGTGGCGGACATCCAGACGGCGGATATGCTTAACCTCCCCGTACCCAAGGCCAACTACCACAACATCGTGCTGAAACCCTCGGAACAGCAGAAAGAAATGGTGGCGGCGCTGGGGACGCGGGCCGAACGTGTCCGCAATAAGATGGTAGACAGCACCGAGGACAATATGCTGCTCATTACCAACGATGGGCGCAAGCTGGCCCTTGACCAGCGGCTGCTTAACCCCATGCTCCCCGACAGCGACACCGGCAAAGTGAGCGCCTGCGCTGAGAATGTCTTTGAGATATGGCAGAACACGGCGGATCAGCGGTCTGCACAAATGGTGTTCTGCGACCTGTCTACCCCCAAGGGAAGCGGCAATTTTAACGTCTATGACGACCTGCGGGATAAGCTGATTGCCAGGGGCATACCAGCCGAAGAAATAGCCTATATCCACACCGCCAACACGGAGGTACAGAAGAAAGAGCTGTTCGGCAAGGTGCGCTCCGGGCAGGTGCGGGTGTTGATCGGCTCCACGCAGAAAATGGGGGCAGGCACCAACGTACAGCACAAATTGATCGCGCTTCACCATTTGGATTGTCCGTGGCGACCCTCTGATTTACAACAGCGGGAGGGGCGCATCATCCGCCAGCGTAACGAGAATGACGAGG
>CAJTVM010000138.1 GCA_910579595.1 uncultured Oscillospiraceae bacterium | reverse complement strand
TCATAGAGGCCCAGCTCCAGCTTTTTGTACCGCTGTATCTCCTCCTCCAGCCGGGCCATCTGCGCCTCATAGCTGAACACCCTGCGGTCCCGCTGGGGGAGGCTGTCGATGAAGCACAGCACCTTATCCAGGTGAAGCACCACCTCGATCTGGTCGTGGATGGCGTGGAACACGATGTCCGCCAGCTTCGCCTCGCTGAAGGAGTGGGGGCTGCACTGGTGGGTGCGCTTGTTGTTGCCGCAGTTGTAGTAGACATACGCCTTGCCCTTTGCCTTATGGGTCTTGCGGATCATGGCCCCCTCGCAGTCCCCGCAGAACAGGTAGCCGGAGAACAGGTCATGCTTGTCGCTGTCCCCGGCACAGCGCATATCCCGGCGCATCAGCTCCGCCACGGCTTCAAAGTCGGTGCAGGAGATGATCGGCTCGTGGGCGTTCTCTATCCGCACCCAGTCCGCCTCGTCCTTGGGGCGTGTCACCCGTACCTTGTGGTTCGGCGTCCCCCGCCGCCCCTGGATGAGTACCCCGGTGTAGACGATGTTGGAGAGTATCCGCTTGACGGTCACATATTCCCACTCCGGCCGCTCCTTTGTGCGGAAGGCCGTCTCGAAGCGGACGCCCTGCATCCGTTTGTACTCCATCGGCGTGGGGATGCCGCTGGTGTTGAGCCTCCGGGCAATTTTCAGGATAGGGAAACCGTCCTTATACATCCCGAAGATCATAGAAACAACTTCAGCGGCGTCATCGTCCACCAGCAGGCGGTTCTTGTCCTGCGGGGCTTTCCGATACCCGAAGGGGACGAAGCTGCCCACATACTCGCCCTTCTTGCGCTTGACCTCCAGGCTGGTGCGTATCTTGATGGATATGTCCCGGCAGTAGATGTCATTTACCAGGTTTTTGAAGGGAAGGGTGATGACATCGGTACTGCTTCCGGGCGCCATGCTGTCGTAGTTGTCGTTGATGGCGATATAGCGGATGCCCATCGCCGGGAATATCTTCTCCAGGTAGTTCCCGGCGTCGATATAGTTCCGTGAGAACCTGCTCAGGTCCTTGCTGACGGCGCAGTCGATACGCCCGGAACGCATATCCTGGATCATCCTCTGAAAGCCGGGACGGTCCGTGTTGCTGCCGGTCTCACCATCGTCGATGTAGGTGTCCACCAGCTCAAGGTCGTCGTGGCCCTCTATGTAAGCCAGACAGATGGCCCGCTGGCTTTGGATGCTGTTGGACTCCAGCCGGTCAGCATCCTCTCTGGATAACCGGGCATAGATGCCGGTCTTATAGATTTTGTTGGACATTTTGAACCTCCTTGTCGTCTGTCTGCCAGAAAACCGAAGGCCCTGTCCCGTATGGGAACGGAATACAAAGCCGCTGGCCTTGTGATGCTGTCCCTTTTTTGACCCAAGCACATTGTAGCGCCGGACCGCCTGTTTGTTAAGGATGTCAGGCCCCGGCAAGGTAGAGGGAGTTGATACGCTCCTCAATGGTCTCGCCCCTGTCCGCGAAGCTCAGCTTCACCACCACCCCGCCGTCCAGGTAGACATAGGGATTGCCGAGCTGCTCGATCCACGCCCGGATGCGCTCCTCGGTGGGAGCCTCCGGGTCGATATGGACCGTACTGCGGTCACGGAGCGCCGCTTTATCCACCTTGCGGAGGTCGATGTCCTTCATCGCCTCTGTCATGGCAACACCTCCGATCCCCCAAAAGGGCTTTTCAGCCTTTGGGTACTGCGTCCTTTGGCCTCTCCCAACATCTTATGGGAGGGACAGGCCCGAAAATGACAACGATCTGCCCCGGCATGGAGCAGACCGCCCTATCCATCCCCGCGCAGCTTCTTCACCGGCCCATAGTCCCCGAAACGCTCCACGGTGCGGAATATCCGCTTGTTGTTCACCCACCGCTGGAGATGCCTCGTGATGGGCGGCGCTGTTGGCCGCTCATAGACCATCACATAGGGGTCGTACCCCATACGGCGCAGGGTGTCCACCCGGTAAAGGTCCTGCTCGTGGGTGCTGTTGTAGTTCGTCAACACGTAGACCCGCTTGCGGCGGAAGTCCCTGATCTTGGACAATTCCGAGAACCGCTGGAAGCAGCCGGTCAGGTCAACATTGGGGTTATCCCACGCGAAATGGATGGTTTTCGTGCGGACCCTGTTCAGGAGCGCCGCGTTGTCCGGCGTGATGAGGCGGATGTCCAGCCCCTGGGAGAAGTCCACCAGGGCGCGGCTGTCGGCAAGCTGCCCGATCAGCCGCTCATGATCCGGGCAGGCCAGCAGATTGGCGTCCATCAGCTTGATCTCCCTCTGGCCGTCCCAGAACTCGGACAGGTCAGCCACATGGACGCTCTCTGCGCCCTCCTTGCCGGACACCACGCAGAAGCCGCAGCGGTTGGGGCAGCCCCTTGTCAAAAAGCCGTAGGCCGTGTCCGGGAACTGCGGATAAAGGCCGTAGTCAGGGCGGGTATGCTCCACGGCGTCCGGCAGGTTCGGCCCCGGACCGTAGCCGGTGCCGCCGCAGACCAGCTTGTCGGCGTTGGTGACGGTGATCCTGTCCTTGGAGTAGGTGTCCGTGAACACCCGGCTCTTGTAAACGAGGTCGTACCGTCCCTCCGGGGTCCACCACTCCACATCGTCCCCCTGGGCCTTGTGGCAGGCGGACAGCTTCATCAGGCACAGGTTCGGCCACCGATGGCTGTCTACATCAATAAGCCCGATCTTCAAAAGCCCACCTCCTCGTGGAATAGCAGGGAGCGCCCGCCCCGGAGGGCAGACGCTCCCGTCAACTGTCTCAGAACTTCATGGGCAGGGCGGTCTTTGCGCTGGAGCCGTTGTAGATGCGGTACACCTGGTAGAGATACCGCTTGTACCCCGGCAGGCTCGTCATGGCCCGGCCCTCCCGGAAGATCACCACCGGGTCCACCTGGCGCAGCCGTGTCACCAGCCGTTTGCGGCTGTACTCCCCGCGGTAGAGGTCCACGAACTCCACCACGCCCTGCACCGTCTCCGCCCGGAGGGAGTCCGGGTCGCCCTTCCAGGCGTCCACGATGGCCTGCATCGCCTCCCGGTACACCCCGCCCCCGACCTTCTGGAACAGGCCGAAAGCGGTGCTGATGCAGGCCAGCCGCTTCGCGCCCCTGGTCTGCTTGTAGTCCACATAGAGGCCCACGGCCTCCGTTGCTTTCAGGAACGCCATCGCGTCCTCATCGCCGCCGTAGACCAGCGCCCGGAACTTCGCCCCGGCGGTCAGGCTGGCGGACGCGCCCGTCTGCTGGGCGAACAGCAGCGCCTCATCGCTCTCGGTCAGGCCGTAGAACACCTTGCAGCGGATGGGCAGGTCCCGCCCGCCGTTGAGCAGTTTCCGGGCGGCGATGGTGTGCTGGCCGTCGAACACATAGTAGCGGCCGTCCCGGCAGCTCACCTTCGGCTCGTTGGCGATGCGCTCATCGAACTCGGCGGCGATCCTGCGGACCCGGTCCTCGTTCAGGGTGCGCTGGTAAGTAGTGCGGGGAATGATAAGCTCCTCGCTGCCCAGCATCACTTCCCGGCAAAAGAGATTTTTCGTGTTCATTCTGTGTATCCTCCCTCAATGTTCAGGATGTATTGTTTCAATTTCTGCATGGCTCGGATAAGGTCCGCCCTGTGGCTGCTGTCCGCTAAAAGCCCAGGATATTCCTGGAAGATGTGGTCGCAAAGTTCGATAAAGGACTGTATCTCAAGCTCTATGGAATTGAGCATGAAATCATCTGTGGCAGGTGCTTTGGGACGTTCCATCTCTGCCGATATTTCCCGTATCTGCTTCAGCGTGGACTGTCTGGGGCTTGCCGGTGCGAATCTGTGGTAAACAGGTTGGGGCTTCTCAGATGAGGACTTGCCGCTTCCTCTGGGCTTTTTCAGGGCGGCGGCAAGCTGGGGGCGCTCCTCCGGGGCGGCTTTTGCAACAGCGGCTACTGCCGATGCTGTCGGCTTGATTGTGCCTGTGAGTATTTCCTGCTTGATACCGGGCAGGGCTTCTTCGGCGGCATCCACACCTTTAGCAAAAGTCCCGGCCTCCCTCACATAACTTGCGGAAGTGTTTGTCTCTTTTGCAATGCGGGATTGTGTAACATGGCGGCTATTCTGGTGCGGACATTTTTTGTCCGCACCACTTTCGTCAGATAAAGTGTGCTGGTTTCCATGAAAGGCATCCGCCTGTTTCTCTGCCTCATACCGCTGCCCGATCAGATATTTCTTCTGCTGGGGCGTCAGGTTCCGCCTGCCAAGCTGGTGTTTGCATATCCACGAAATTGCTTCGTAGCGGTTGGCAAAAGACACCTTGTGGACCGCATAGGTCAGCTCCGGGTGCTTCTGGATGATCTCATAGCGGTTGTGGCCGTCCAGGATCGTGCCGTCCCAGACGATGAGCGGCGAAAAGACCGCCCCGTCAGACAGGATGTTCTCCTCCAACAGGGTGAACTCGTCCTCCGTCAGCGGCGGTATCTTGTCCCGGAACTCCGGGTCGATGATGAGCCTGTCCATCAGGACACCTCCGTTCCCGCAATGGGCGCGTAGTCCTTATCAAGCCCGACACTCACCAGGAGGGCGGCGTTGACCCGCCTCATCTGCTCCCCGGTGAGCCTGCCCACATAGCTCTGCACCCGCCGCTTGTCGATGGTGCGGATGACCTCCGACATAAACAGGGACGGCGCAAGCCCCTGGGCATCATCCAGCACCACATGGGTCGGCTGCTTGGGTTTCTTAAAGGTCCTTCTGGTCACGGCGATCACAATGATGGTCGGGGAGTGGTAATTGCCCGTGTCGTTCTGGATGACCAGCACCGGGCGGATGCCGCCCTGCTCATGGCCGGTCACCGGGTCCAGGTCGGCGTAGTAGACCTCGCCGCGGTGGAAATCGTGAAAATTACGATCCATATGGATACCTCCTTCTTCTGGTATGTAAAGGAGCGGCCCAGCGCGGCAAATGCCGTCTCCAGACCGCCCCTCAAAGTTTCATAAAGCGTGTTTTTGATCCCTATTTGTCCCCGACACCCCGGAATCACGGGAATCATCAGGCTCGTCAGCTTGCGAAGCTGCTCTCATAGGCGTCTAACCTCCCCGCCTTCATTGTGGCCGGGCCGCGAGTTACGGAAGTATCATTATCGCTGTCTGTTGTCATCGCCAAACCAAGAGCAACTTGGCATTTTCAGTCGGATGGATCGCTCCCCCCAAAACCGGGGATCGTGGCGCTCCGCTGTGCAGGCTATTCCAGACAGTAACGTGGTCTTGTCTCCAAGACTTCCTGATGACTGCGTATTCAGTTTTCAAAGTCCACATCAGCGGGTCGCCCCGGCTGATGGTTTAAGTTTAGAGGAAAACGGGCAGTATTCTTATGGCGCAGGAGTACCAGCCGCCGGTCTTGTTACGACCAGTCACATATCCTCCCGCAGAGCCGCCAGGGTTTGAATAACGGCATCCAATCGCGCCCTTACCTCGCTGTCCGAGACCTTACCAAGCACCAGATAATCGAGGCTGGCGTTGAAAAAAGCGGCAAAGTCGATCAGAATATCCAGCGAACAGCCACGCTTGCCGGTCTCGATCTTCGCCAGATGGACGGTGCTGACATTCAGCCGCTCCGCCAACTGTTCCTGCGTCAGCCCCTTTTCCCTGCGGAGCTTCTGGATGCGTCTGCCAG
>CAJTVM010000137.1 GCA_910579595.1 uncultured Oscillospiraceae bacterium | reverse complement strand
AAGACGCACCGCCTTTTTTCCTGGAAATATTGTTATTGGATGGGGAAATAATCCTCCCCGACATAAATCCCTTCGATGCTGTCCACGTCCACCGGGTCGGCGAAGCACCAGATAACCATCTGGTAATCTTTCCCTGTCTCGTCATTGCGATAGCTTCCGTTGCTGCTTTCATGATCATATTCTGATTTGATCACTGTGCCGTCCTTCATTTTTACACGGATTTCTTTCCAGCTTAAGTTTCCGTTTTCAGCGGCCTCGCTGTGTTTCTCCCATTCCAGGATGATGCTCAGGGGGGATACCCTGACCTCATCCACCTGGGTTTCTGCTACCTCAATGTCCCTGAGGACGGTTTTGCTGGGCATGATCTCCACATCAATCGGGATTTTCACCGGCGGATCCCAGGGGTCTTCGTGCATTGAGGCAAGCATTTTATCAATCCACACCTCCGCTCCGGAAAGATCCTCCGCCAGGATTCCTTGAAGGGTGGCCACCATCACGGCGGTCTGTGTGGCCTCGTCATAGCGGGCGGCGCCGGAGCCGCCAGTAAAACCCGTGGGATGCATACTCGATTTTATCCCGCACAGCTCCAGCTCCGGGCCCTCCAGCCAGTTCTCGCCCCAAAAATCCAGCCGTCCAAGCTCCTCCAGATCCCTGGCCTGGACATATACCCGGACGGTGGCCTCGTCCGCCATGGCGGACAGCACCTTGAACTCAAACCCGTTCCAGGTATATACCTCGCTGTCCTGCTCCTGGGCAATGGCCGCGAAACCTCCCAGCAGCTCCCGCAGCCCGGGGGACGCGGCAAAGGCCGTGCACAGCAGGGCCGCGCAGGCCGCCGCCGCGATGAGCGCGGTTTTTACCGCCCCCAGCCCTTTTTTCTTTGGCTTGGGCGGCAGGCCGTCCAGCGTACTCTTCATCCGTTCATCAAATCCATCCGGCACGATAATTTCCTCCTTTTCTGCCAGTTCCTTTAGCATCTGATCAAACTGTTCCATAACGCCCCTCCTTATCGCAGAGCATTTCCTTTAACTGCTTCCTGGCCCTGGACAGCCGGGATTTCACTGTCCCCTGGGGCGCCCGCAGCGCCTTGGCAATCTGCTCCACACTCATGTCCTCATAGTAGAACAGCACCACCACCGCCCGCCGCTCCGGGGGCAGGGCGCACACCGCCTCCCACAGCCCGCCGTCCTGAGGCGGCTCCGGCGCGGCGGGCTCCTGGGGCAGATCGTCCAGGTAGACAACCTTTCCCCGCCCGCGCCGCTGGGCGTAGGCGCAGTTCACCGCGATTTTCACCAGCCAGGGCCGCACCGCGTTTTTGTCCCGCAGCTTGTCCAATGACTGCCACGCCTGCAAAACCGCCTGGGATACCGCGTCCTCCGCGTCGGCGCCGCAGTCCAGCACTGAACGGGCGGCGCGGTACATCGCCCGGCTGTGGGCGTTCACGGCAGCGGCAAATTCCTCCCGCGTCCAGTCCATTTCCTGTATCATCTCCTTGGGGGCTCACTTGTCCGGACACTACTAAGATGCGGAGAAAACCAAAAAGGTTCCCCCTTCGCCAAAATTTTTTGTGAAATTCGTTTTTGCAATTTTTTGCTTTCGGACTTGCAAAATTGGACCTGGCGGTGTAGAATACTGTATCGCGTTAAAGCGCAGCTTTCAAGGAAGAAAGGATGTTGACAACGATGTCTGTTAAAAACCCATATTTGCTGTCCGTGCTGGACGATCTGAAGAAGAAAAACGCCCATGAGCCAGAGTTCCTCCAGGCCGTGGAGGAAGTGCTGGAGTCCCTGGAGCCCGTGGTGGAGGCCGACCCCCGCTACGAACAGCAGAACATCATCGGCCGCATCGTGGAGCCGGAGCGCGTCGTCATGTTCCGGGTGCCCTGGGTGGACGATTCCGGCAAGGTGCGGGTGAACCGGGGCTACCGCGTCCAGTTCAACTCCGCCATCGGCCCCTACAAGGGCGGCCTGCGCTTCCATCCTACTGTCAACCTGTCCGTCATCAAGTTCCTGGGCTTTGAGCAGATTTTCAAAAACTCCCTGACCACCCTGCCCATGGGCGGCGGCAAGGGCGGCTGTGACTTCGACCCGAAAGGCAAGAGCGACGGCGAGGTCATGCGTTTCTGCCAGTCCTTTATGACGGAGCTGCAGCGCCACATCGGCCCGGATACCGACGTGCCCGCCGGCGACATCGGCGTGGGCGCCCGCGAGATCGGCTTTATGTTCGGCCAGTACAAGAAGATCCGGGACGAGTTCACCGGCGTGCTCACCGGCAAGGGTCTGAGCTACGGCGGCTCCCTGGCCCGCACCGAGGCCACCGGCTTCGGCCTGTGCTACTTTGCCGACGCCTGCCTGCGGGATAACGGCCAGTCTTTCCAGGGCAAGAGGGTCATCGTCTCCGGATCCGGCAACGTGGCCATCTACGCCAATCAGAAGGTAAATCAGCTGGGCGGCAAGGTTGTCGCCATGTCCGATTCCAACGGCTATATCGTAGATGAAAACGGCATTGATTACAAGATCATCAAGGAAATCAAGGAGGTCAAGCGCGCCCGGATCAAGACCTATCTGGACTATGTCCCCTCCGCCAAGTACGTGGAGGGCTGCTCCGGGATCTGGACCATTCCCTGCGACATCGCCCTGCCCTGCGCCACCCAGAACGAGATCAACGGCGAGAGCGCCAAGGCCCTCATCGCCAACGGCTGCAAGGGCGTATTCGAGGGCGCCAATATGCCCTCCACCCCCGAGGCCATCAGCGCCTACCTGGAGGCGGGCATCTTCTTCGGCCCCGCCAAGGCCGCCAACGCTGGCGGCGTGGCCACCTCCGGGCTGGAGATGAGCCAGAACAGCGAGCGGCTGAGCTGGACCTTCGAGGAGGTTGACGCCAAGCTGAAGGGCATCATGGAGGGCATTTACGCCGCCTGCGCCGCCGCCGCCGAGCAGTTCGGCATGAAGGGCAATATCCAGGCCGGCGCGAATATTGCCGGGTTCCTCAAGGTGGCCGACGCTATGCTGTGGCAAGGGATCTGAGCGTGAGCTTAGGCGCGCCGCACCGGATGGGCTGGAGCGAGGGATTCAGACCAAGAATCGCGTAGCGGTTCTGTTTGTGTCCCGAGTCGGAGGGAAGCCGGGCGGAAAGCGCGCCCAAAGCGAACGTGACAACATCTGAGCGTGCGGCACGACAACGCCGCACATCAATACAACGCAAAAGCGCCGCGCGGGAAAACCCGCGCGGCGCTTTTCCTTGGCAAAACCTCTTGCATTTCTTGGCATGATAGGCTAAAATCAGGGTGGAAGCATAAAAGGCGGCACCCCACGGCCCTGCGCGAGTGACCGTACCACTCAACACAGCGATGTTATATCGTACCACGGGCCTATTATATCCGTTTTCCGCCGGAATAGCAAGGTTGGAAGCGGGGGTGGGTCTTGTGTTCGCATTGATTTTTTCAAGGCGGTGTTGGGTATTTTTAACTCGACACCGCTTTTTATGTTTCCGGCAGACCGCCGGGGCGGGCGCTGGGCGCGCCCTGGGCCGGTCTGTTGGAAAACATTATAAAAGGAGAGAACGGTATGAAAAAACAGCTTTTATCAGTGATCCTGGCAGCAGCGCTGTGCCTGGGGCTGGCCGTCCCGGTGTTTGCGGCGGACAATGACGCCGCCGTCAGCGGAGCCTGCGGGAAATCTGTCACCTGGAGCTTTGACAAGACCACTGGCACGCTGACCATCAGCGGCACAGGGGCGATGGATAACTGGGGCGGCGATCCCCGCCGCGATCCTGTCTGTCCATGGCAGGGCCTCAAACAGGAGATCAGGACCGTGGTCATCGGGGAGGGCGTGACCTATATCGGCATGGACGCGTTCAATAGCTGCGCCAACCTGACACAGGCCAGCATCCCCCAAAGCGTGACGGGTGTGGGCTTATCCGCGTTTTCCGGCACCTCGTGGCTGGAAAACCAGGGCGAGTTCGCGGTTATTAACGGCATCCTCATCAAATACCAGGGCAGCGCGGAGAAGGCGGTCATCCCTGACGGCGTGACATCCGTCGCCGTGGCCGCGTTCGCGCAGAACAAAACGCTCACCGAGGCGGTTATCCCGGAGGGGGTGGCTTCCTTGGGTGAATCAGCGTTCTCCGACTGTGATAACCTTGCCCAAATCACCTTCCCCAGCACCCTGCGGGAGGTAGGGGCCAACTGCTTTACCTATACCAGGTGGCTGGAAAATCAAAGGACGGCGGGGGACTTCATTCTGGCCGGTCCCGTGCTGCTGAAGTACCAGGGAAAGAGCGGCAGCGTAGTCATCCCCAATGGCACGGCCTATGTGGAGGACGCGGCCTTCACCTGGTCGTCCTGGTTCCCCTTCGCGGAGGATCTGGAAATTGAAACCCTCACTGTCCCGGCCAGTATGCGGGACTTGAACGCGGATTTGGCGTTCGGCGCCAGCACCCCGAAGCGTGTGAGCTATCTGAGCACCCGTGAGCAGTGGGACAAGGTGGAAAACACCGCGTGGCACGATGGCACTCAGGTCCCCGTCCGCTGCGCGGGGGAGGAGGATCCCGCCGGTGATCCCGCCCCTTCTGCCCCTGTGGTCACCGTCCTGAACCCGGACGGCAGCGCTGCCCCAAAGGACAACATGAAATTCACTCTGCGGAGCATCACGGAGGAATTTTTCGCCGACAACCGCCTCAGCGCCATCCATACCGATTTCACCCGCAACGAGGAAACCGAAACGGTGGAGCTGGACAATGCCGCCACCCTGACGGCCAAGGGGTCAGTGCAAATCCAGGGTATCCAGGCGGTGGCCGAAGGCCAGCAGCCCTGGACCAGGGTCAACCTGTACGCCTGGTCCGACCCGGACGGCGACGGGGTCTACGACCAGCAGCTGTTTACCTTCTACAGCGGCCAGGACGGCGTCAACCTGGTGCCCCTCTCCAACCCGGGGCCGTTTTCCTTCTATGAAACCGACTATAACGGGGGCGGGGCCATTTACAGCCGCTCCGCCAACATTTGCGGCACGGATAAGCTGGCTTCCCGCCCGTATGACGCCGAAAACACCCCGTCCGCGCTTTCCCTCAGCGGCAACTACCTCACCTGGCTCTTCGGCCCCGACACGCTGGTAAAAATCCAGGCCGCCGCGGCCGGCAAGACGGAAGGTCCTGAGTCCTATCTCTACATCCCGAAGGACGCCGCTGCCATCCCCGCCTTTACCGATGTGCCCGGGTGGTGCCAGGACGCGGTGGCCTGGGCGGCGCAGAACGGCGTCACCACCGGCACGTCCTACACCGCCTTCTCCCCCGGCAATCAGTGCACCCAGGCCCAGATTCTGACCTTCCTCTATCGCGCGGCCCAGGAGCCGGACACCGATACCCCCTGCCCGATCCACCTCTCCGCCAGCCTGAGTTACGCGGAAAAGGCCCTGGGCTGGGCGGCGGAAAAAGGCATGATCGACGGGGATTTTGACCCCGTCCAGCCTTGCACCCGCGCCGATGCGGTCACCTACATCTGGCAGGCTTTCGGCAAGGAGGACGCCCCCGCCAGCGGCTTTGTTGACGTATCCGCCGGGGCGGACTACGCCGCCGCCGTGAACTGGGCCGCGGCCAACGGCATCACGAACGGTTATGCCGTGGACGGTGAAACGTTCGAGTTCCGCCCGAACAAGACCTGCAACCGGGGCGAGATTGCCGCCTTCCTCCACCGGGCCTATGTGCCCGG
>CAJTVM010000136.1 GCA_910579595.1 uncultured Oscillospiraceae bacterium | reverse complement strand
CAAAATTACATTTTTTCCTCGGCGTTTTCTTTCATTTTATCATCGGCGCTGACAGACGGTGGCCATCTACGGGGACATCAAGAAGGAGCTGCGAGGCGACATCGTCCAGCAGTTCCAGACCGACCCGGCCACCATGGTCTTTGTGGGCCAGATCGACACAGCCGGGACCGGCATCACCCTGACAGCGGCGGACACCTGCGTGTACTACTCGGAGAACTTCAACTACGCCACCTACGAGCAGAGCCTGAGCCGCATCCACCGCATCGGCCAGCGGCACCCCTGCACGTACATCCACCTGGTGGCTGAGAAAACGGTGGATGAGCTGATTTTGAAGTCGCTGGCCGCTAAGGAAGACCTGGCGAAGACCATCGTGGATGACTGGCGGCAATTCTTTTAGAGGGAGGTACATCTGTGAGTAAGAAAACGAAGCTCTGCCCCTTCAGGAAGGTGGCCGAGCGGGAAAGCAATGACATAACTGGCAGGGCAATCGAATGGGAGCGGTTTCAGCCCTGCGTCGGGCACAAGTGCATGGCCTATGTGTACACGCTCCCGTTCATGGCCAAGGGCACCGGGAGCAACCCGGACAATTGGGGGTGCGCCCGGTTGCTGAAGGGAGGCACTGACGATGGGGCCTGAAGGCCAAACCGCTCACGCCTGCTACATCATGCAGAACGGTGAACCTGTGGCCCGGTTCGAGGCCAACAACATCGGGGAGCTGACGATCACCCTTGAAGGGGAGTGCGAGAGCGCAGAGGCACTGATCATCGGGGCCATTGGCCCGATGGCCTTTGAGATGGCCGTCAAGCTCCCCAAGGAGTGGCGCTGTGGCTCCAGGAAGCGGTTCGTCAAACTCCTGATGAGCTATGGGTGCAGTCGGAACGATGCCAATGAGATAGCGGCCATCGTTTCGGCCTCGGTAGGGCAACGATCTTACCAGGAATTATTCTTTGACGCGATGGCGCTCTTTGCGGAGCGTACCACAAGAAAGGATGAGGAACATGGCGCTGATTGACATGATCAAGAACTACCAGGCCCTTCTGGATCGGAAGGATGAGCTGTCCGAGCAGACCAAGGCCAACAACGCCGCCATCGAGGCGGCGAAGGCGGAGATCACCCAGCAGATGGTGGACGAGGACATCCCCCGCATCTCCACCGGCGGCTACTGCTTCACCCTGACCGCCAAGACGTCCTACACCAAGCGGTCTGAGGAGGAGCTGGCCGAGGGCGGTCTGAACTTCCTGGACGTCCTCCGGGAGGAGGGCCTGGGGGACATCATCGTGGAGAAGGTGGACCCCCGCACCCTCCAGTCCACCATCAAGGACTATGTGGAGGAGCACGGGGAACTGAGCGAGGGACTGGACTCCGTGATCCGCAGCTACGAGTATAACGACATCACCCGGAGGAAGGAATCGGCGGGGAGGAAGAAGAAATGAGCGAGAAATACGAGCAGATGGAGCTCGACACCCGCCCTCTGCTGCAGGCCGCCATCGAGGACTTGACTCAGTCTGCCATCACCAATACCGGCCAGCTGATCAAGGAACACCACCGTCAGGTGGCCCAAGAGACCATGACCGCCCCGCCCTATGTGCGCAACCGCCACGAGGCTTACGGGATCGCAGCCGAGCAGCTGGCGAAGATCACCGGCGCGGTCAAGTCCATCAAGGACGACACCGGCGCCCTGCTGGGCACCCTGGCCGATCCCAACTTCAACGCCATCGATGCCACCAGCTCCATCGTAAACAGCACTGTACACGCCGCCTATGTCCTGCTGGTGGCCGCCGCCGAGATGCGGCGCACCCTGGACAACCTCTACACGGTGGAGAACACCGGCCGGGATGAGACCACTCCGCTGGAGGAGCTGGCCGAGGCCGCATTCCAAGAAGCTGAACCCGCCGACGCCGGCGAACATGAAATGGAGGAATAAACTATGGCAGACAAGAAGAACAGCACCGCCCTGGCCACGATGGACAGTTTCGCCATCGCCAACCGCTACGAGGGCATCGACCCGGAGCTCCTGGCCGAGCTGAAGGATGAGATGGAGGACCTGGACCCGGAGAGCGGCATCACCTGCCGCCAGATCAAGGTCCCCAGCGGCGGCGGTATCGCCTACGAGGTCCAGGGCGAGGAGGAGGGTGACGCCGACCCCATGAAGGAGATCCTGGGCGTCATCGTGTTCACCCACCGCCTGAGCGGGTACTGGCCCGGCTCCTTCGGCTCCGCCAAGGATGCCAAGGACAAGATTCCGGTCTGCTCCAGCATGGACGGCAAAACCGCCGTGTGGACGGAGACCGGGGAGGTACGGACGTGTGAGACCTGCCCCTACAACCAGTACGGCACCGGTACGGATGACAAGGGCAACCCCAGCAAGGGCAAGGCGTGCAAGAATATGCGCCGCATCTACCTGCTGATGGACGGCGACCCCAACTTCTACCTGCTGTCGGTACCGCCCACCTCCATCAAGGATGTGAACAAGCAGCTGGCGAAGATTCTGGCCAGCGGGACGCCCTACACGGGGATGATCGTGAGCCTCACCTTGGAGAAGGCCCAGAACAGCAACGGTGTGGCCTACAGCAAGGTGGTCATCAAGAAGAAGGGCCTCCTGCCCCCGGCCGCCGCCGCCAGGGTGATCCAGCTCCGCAATGAGATCAAGGCTCAATATCAGAGCATGGCCCTCACCCTGGACGACTACACCGCCGCCCCGGAGCGGGGCCGGGGGGTGGATGTCACCCCGGACGATGCCGAGATGGATGCCCTCAACGGCACCGGTGCCTTCGAGGAGGCCCCGCCCCACGACGATGGGGACGCTCCGCTGCCCTTCGCGTAAACCACATAGGGCTGGTGCCGCCGACTGGCGGTGCCAGCCCACAATACACAATGGGAGCGCCAGGATGAACATTTTACAATGGACGGGCGGTGATGATGCATGGCGGTAAGAGAAAATGTAGACCTCGACCGGATAGTAGACTACCGGGCGGAGTACACCGCCGTCATTGAGAAATACCAAATAGCCGGGGACAACCTGGTGGGCCTGTGCCCCTTCCACCGGGACAAGCAGAACAGTTTTTCCGTGGACCTGAAAACCGGCCAATGGCACTGCTTTTCTGAAGATGAGGGCGGCAATTTCATAACCTTCTGGGCAAAGTACCATGGATGCGACACCAAGCAGGCGTACAAAGAGATTCTGGAGAAGTACGGCGTGGCCCAGGAAAAACCCAAGCCGAAACAGGCGGGTGGCGGCGGCCCCAGTCTTGCCCCCTACAGCGTGGAACAGTATGCCTTTGATAAGCGCCTCCCGGTGGACTTCCTGACGGAGAGCTGCCGAGTGACCACGAAAAAGGAGCGGGCGGGGCTGACCTGCCTCCAGATGCCCTACTTCACCGAGGATGGCCAGCAGGCCGCCGTGCGCAAGAGGTATGGCAAGAAGGAGTTCCGCTGGCAGCGCGGTAGCGCCGGGAAGATATGCCTCTACGGTGAGTGGCGGCTCCCAGAGATTCGCAAGGTGGGCTGGGCCATTCTGGTGGAAGGTGAGAGCGACACCCAGAGCCTTTGGTACATGGGCCTCCCCGCCATCGGCGTGGCCGGCGCCTCCATGTTCAAGTCCTACCAGGCGGCGGTCATCCAGGGACTGAAGCTCTACATACACAAAGAGCCGGACGGCGGTGGGGAAACCTTCACCACTAAGATGTTCCGGGGACTGAAGGAAGGCGGGTTCACCGGGGAAATCTACCTGTGGTCATGCGACCGCCTCGGCACCAAAGACCCCAGCGACCTTTTCATCAAGCACGGCAAAGAGGCGGCGGCCCAGCTGATCAGGGAGGCCCTCAAGGAGGCCGAGCGGATCGACCTGGAGGCGCAGCTCACCCCGGAGGCCATAGAAGGGGCCCCCATCAATCTGCGCCAGCCGGAGGGCTGGATATACTCGGAAAAGGGCATCAGCGCCATCGACCAAAAGACATACACCCCGGTGGGAGTCTGCCGGACGCCCATTATCCTCACCCAACGCCTCAAGAGCCTGGAGACCGGCGATGAGAAAATCGAGGTGGCATTCAAGCGGGACGGCCAGTGGCAGACCGCCATCTACCCCCGCTCCACCATCTTCTCCAGCCGATCCATCACCACACTTGCTGACCTGGGCTGCACAGTCACCAGCGAGAACGCCAAGCGGGTGGTTAGCTTCCTGGGGGCGCTGGAGGCCGAGAACATCGACCTGATCCCCAAGAATGACGCCACATCTACCTTCGGCTGGCAGCCGGGAAAGCGGTTCCTGCCTGGCCACGATGACGGCCTGACCCTGGACATAGACCCATCCCAGCGGGGCATGGCGGCGGCCTACTGCAAAAACGGCACCATGGAGCGGTGGGTGGAGCACATGACCCCCCACCGCGGCAGGATGAAGTTCCGCTTTATCCTGGCGGCCGGATTCGCCGCACCCCTGCTACGAATCGTGAAACAGCGGATATTCTTCGTGTACAACTGGGGCGGTTCCAAAGGCGGAAAGACCGCCGCCCTCAAGGCCGCCCTCTCCGCCTGGGGAGACCCGGAGCGGCTCATGGTCAGCTTCAACGCCACCCAGGTCGGCCTGGAGCGGACGGCGGCCTTCTACTGCGACCTGCCCCTGGGCATCGATGAGCGCCAGCTGGCCGGGAACAACCAGGGGGCCTTGGAGAAGATCGTGTACATGATCGCCAGCGGCACCGGGAAGATCCGGGGCAGCAAGGGCGGGGGCCTCCAGACCATCCACCAATGGCGCACCGTGGCCCTGGCCACCGGCGAGGAGCCTCTCAGCACGGAAACCACCCAGACGGGCGTCAGCACCCGTGTGCTGGAGATCTACGGCGGCCCCTTCGACAACGAGGCGGACGCTGCCCTCATGCACCAGCAATCGGCCACGGACTGCGGCTGGGCTGGCCCAGCCTTTATTGAGAAAATCCTGCAGATGGATGAGCGCCGGATTGTGGAGCTGTACGAGGAGATGCAGGGCTACGTCCGCACCGTCAGCGAGGGCAAGAACGGCTCCCACATCGCTGGCATCGCGGCCGTGGCCCTGGCGGACGCACTCATCGACACCTGGTTCTTCGGAGGGGAGTGGGCAGTGTCCTGGGCCTCCGCAAAGCAGATGGCCTCGGACATCTTGGTCAACCAGGTGGAGAGCAACGCCACCGACGTCAACGAGAATGCGGTGCAGTTCATTGTGGACTGGGTTCTGTCGAACAAGGCATACTTCGGTCCCAATACTGTGGGCACCTGCCTGGGCTTTACCAGCGAGACCGGGAACACCGCTTACATTTTCCCCTCCATGCTGAACCAAGCCCTGACGAAAGCTGGATACTCGCCCAGAAAGACCATGAAGTATCTTGCCGAAAAAGAATTGATTTCTTCCTACACTGAACGCGGCGGACGAAAGACCTACACTGTTATGAAGTGGTTTGGAAATCGGAGTAGCCGTTTCGTGGAATTTTACATCGGTAAATTGTCCAAGGCGGAAGACCCTGTGGACAATGCAGAGGAACTGGCTGATGCCAGGGCTGCTGCCGCCCAGCCGGAATGGGAACAACAGCAATTTACCCCCATTGATGGCGAGGATGAGGAGCTGCCATTCTAAAGCAAAAAACCTTTCCCCTGATTTTAGGTGAAAGGCCAGGTGAAAGGTTAGGTGAAAGGCGGTTAAGCCTTAGAGCCTGTTTAAAATCTTCTGACAAGGACAGCAATAAGGGCAAAAGTAAG
>CAJTVM010000135.1:1681-5767 GCA_910579595.1 uncultured Oscillospiraceae bacterium | reverse complement strand
CTGCTGCTGCTGTGCGCGGACAACGGGGTGGTGGCCCAGGGGGTGGCCCAGTCCGACCACACCGTCACCGCCGCCGTCACCCGCAACGCCGCCCTGCACCGCTCCTCGGTGTGCAAAATGGCCCAGGTGGCTGACTGCCGGGTGGTGCCGGTGGACATGGGCGTCATTGATATGCCCCCCATGGAAAACCTGCTGGACCGGCGGCTGGGCAACGGCACCGGGGACATCACCCAAGGCCCCGCCATGAGCCGGGAGCAGGCGGAGCGCGCCGTCCTCACCGGGGTGGATCTGGTGCGGGAACAGAAGGAGCGGGGCGCGGGGCTGCTGTGCACTGGGGAGATGGGCATTGGCAACACCACCACCTCCAGCGCGGTGGCCTGCGTACTGCTGAACCGCCCCGCCGGGGAGCTGACGGGCCGGGGATCGGGGCTGTCCAATGCGGGCCTGCTCCGGAAGATCCGGGCCATTGAGACGGCTGTCGCGGTAAACCGGCCCGACCCGGCAGACCCGCTGGACGTGCTGGCCAAGGTGGGCGGCTTCGACATCGCGGGGATGTGCGGCATTTTCCTGGGCGGGGCGCTGTACCGGGTGCCAGTGCTCATGGACGGGCTGATCAGCACCGTGTCGGCGCTGTGTGCCCTGCGGCTGTGCCCCGGGGCGGGCAAAGCCATGCTGGCCAGCCACGTCTCCGCTGAGCCGGCGGGGCGGCTGATTTTGGATACGCTGGGCAAAAAGCCCCTGATCACAGCGGAAATGCGCCTGGGAGAGGGCACTGGGGCAGTGGCGGCCATCCCCCTGCTGGACATGGCCCTGGCGCTGTACCGGGACGGCGCTACCTTCGAGGGCACGGGCATCGAGGCCTACCAGCCTCAAGGAGGCTGAGTATGTTTACCCTTGTGATTGGCGGCGCGGCCAGCGGAAAAAGCGGATACGCGGAGGGGCTGGTTTTGGCCTCCCCCCACCGGCCCCGGTATTACATCGCCACCATGGAGCCCCTTGACGGCGAGGCCCGCAGACGGGTGGAAAAACACCGCGGAATGCGGGCGGACAAGCGGTTTGAAACGGTGGAGTGCTACACCAATCTGGCCTCGGTACACCTGTCTGGGCGGGGCACGGTGCTGCTGGAGTGCATCGGGAACTTGTCGGCCAACGAGCTGTACAGCCCCAAGGGGGCGGGGAACCGGGCTGACGCCGCTGCCGCCATTGTGGACGGCGTGGAGGCCCTGCTGTCCCAGTGCGGGGATCTGGTAGTAGTGAGCAACGAGGTGTTCACCGGCGGCGCGGATTACGCCGGGGGGACGGAGGACTATCTGCGGCTGGTGGCGGAGGTCAACCGCACCTTGGCGGCGCGGGCCGACCGGGTGTGCGAGGTGGTCTGCGGCCTGCCGCGGTTTTACAGGGGGGCGGCGGGATGATCGTTATGGAAACCGTTTTGGTGGCCTTTGCCATGTACTCCGCCATTCCCCTGCCCCGCCCGGAATGGAACGGGAAAAATATGCGCTATGCCATGTGTGCCTTTCCGCTGATTGGGCTGGTGTGTGGGGCGCTGTGGTGGGGCTGGGGGACGGCCTGCGTCTGGCTGGACGCGCCCAGCCTGCTCCGGGGGGCGGGGCTGTGCCTCATCCCAGCGGCAGTCACCGGGGGCATCCATCTGGACGGCTTTGCCGACACCTGCGACGCCCGGGCCAGCTGCGCCCCCCCGGAGAAAAGGCAGGAAATTTTGAAGGATCCCCGATGCGGAGCCTTTGCGGCGATCCGGCTGTGCGGCTATTTTGCGGCCCATCTGGCACTGTGCGCCGCCCTGCGCCCCACGGGCGAGGCCCTATGGTGCATGGGGCTGGCCTTCGTGCTGGAGCGGGGGCTGTCCGGGCTGGCAATCACCCGGTTCCCCCTGGCAAAAAATACAGGGCTGGCCCATACCTTTGCCACTGCGGCGGACCGCCGTACCGCGGGCCGGGTACTGATGCTGGAGTGCGCCCTGGCGGGGGGCGGGACGATCGCCCTGGGGGGCGTCGCGGGAATTGTCATGCTGGCGGCGGCGCTGGTGGCGTTCTGGCGCTGCCGGGTGGTGGCGGATCGGGAGTTCGGCGGGCTGTCCGGCGATCTGGCCGGATGGTTTTTGCAGCGGGCCGAGCTTTGGATGCTGGCGGCGTTGGTGATCTGCCAGATGCTGGAGGCGAAATTGCTATGATTTTCATCACGGGGCCGCTGTATAGCGGCAAGCGGGAGTATGCTTGCTCCCTTCTGGGCTGTTCTTCAGAAGAACTGGAACGGCACGCCGTTTGGGACGTGCAGGAGCTGGCCGCGGGGTGCGCCGATCTGGACGCCCTGGCGGAAGAGCTGGCCCAACACGAGGTGGTCATCGCCACCGAGGTGGGGGGCGGCGTAGTACCCGTCGATCCGGACGAGCGGGCCGCGCGGGAGGCGGCGGGCCGGCTGGGCTGCCTGCTGGCCCAGCGGGCGGAGCGGGTGGTGCGGGTATTCTGCAGCCTGCCGGTGGTGCTGAAATGAAGATTTATCTTCTTCGGCACGGGGAAACGGCGTATAACGCCCGGAAAAAATACCTGGGCCGGACCGATCTGCCCCTTTCCAAACGCGGCCGGAGGAAGCTGGGCCGGGCGGAGTTTGCGCCGGAAACGGTGTATATCTCCCCCCTGCGCCGGACAGCGGAGACGGCGGACATTTTATTCCCCCATGCCCGCCAGATTGTGGTCCCAGACTTCCGGGAGATGGACTTCGGCGTTTTCGAGGGCAAAAGCTATCTGGACATGGAACACTTCCAACCATACCGGGACTGGGTGGACGGGGGCTGTCAAGGCCAGATCCCGGAGGGGGAATCCATGGCCGCGTTTTCAGAGCGCACCTGCGCCGCCTTTGAGGCGCTGATGAATCAGACGCTGGCGGCGGGGGAAGAACGGCTGGCCATCGTGGCCCACGGCGGCACCCAGATGGCGGCGCTGGAACGGTTCGCCCTCCCCCGCCGGGACTATTTTTCCTGGTGCGGCCCCCTGGGCGGCGGTTTTGTACTGGACGGGGCTCACTGGCGGGAGGAGCGTACCCTGACCCTTTTGGACACGGTTCGATATACGGGAGGCGAGGAAGGATGAGACGTGCCGCTGCGACTGCCTGCGGCTTCGCGCTGGATCTGCTGTTGGCGGATCCGGCCTGGATGCCCCACCCGGTGGTGTACATGGGCAAAGCCATCACGGGGCTGGAGGGATTTTTGCGCCCCCGCCTGCCCCAGACGCCTCAGGGGGAGCTGCTGGGGGGCGTGATTCTGGCCGCGGCCCTGCCCGCAGGGACGTATGCCGCCGCCCGCGGCGCGTGCGCCCTGGCCGGGGGACTCCATCCGGGCTTGGGCTTCGCGGTGGAAACACTGTGGAGCTGGCAGGCGCTGGCCCTCAAAGGGCTGGCGGAGGAAAGCGCCCGCGTCCAGGCAGAGCTGGAGCGGGGCGGCCTGCCCGCCGCCCGGAAAGCGGTGGCCCGCATTGTGGGCCGGGACACCCAGGCGCTCACAGCCGAGGGGGTGGCCAAGGCGGCGGTGGAGACGGTGGCGGAAAACTTCTCCGACGGCGTGGCCGCGCCGCTGTTCTACCTGCTCATTGGCGGCGCGCCGCTGGCGCTGGCCTACAAGGCGGTAAACACCATGGACAGCATGGTGGGGTACAAAAATGATCGTTACCTCTATTTCGGACGGGCGGCAGCCAGGCTGGACGACGCGGCCAACTTCATTCCCTCCCGGCTGGCGGCGCTGTGCTGGATGGCCGGGGCGGCCCTCACCGGGCAGGACGGCAAAAATGCTTGGCATATCTGGCGGCGGGACCGGCATAATCATGCCAGCCCCAACTCCGCCCAGACGGAATCGGCCTGCGCCGGGGCGCTGGGGGTGCGGCTGGGTGGAAGCGCGTCCTACTTCGGCAGGGTGGTGGACAAGCCCACCATCGGCGACCCGGACCGGCCCGTGGAGCCCCGGGATATCGCACGGGCCAACCGGATGATGTATGCGGCGGGGGGCGCCGCCCTGGCCGCTGGGCTGGGGCTGAGGGCGCTGGCCCGCCGCCGGAGGAGGTGAGGCCGGCTATGGGA
>CAJTVM010000135.1:0-1581 GCA_910579595.1 uncultured Oscillospiraceae bacterium | reverse complement strand
GCTGAGGGCGCTGGCCCGCCGCCGGAGGAGGTGAGGCCGGCTATGGGACAGGAACTGATCCACGGCGGCGACTGGGCGGGCTATGCGGCGCAGTACGGAGGAAAGCCCTTGGATTTTTCCGCCAACGTCAGTCCCCTGGGCCTGCCGGATGGGGTGCGGGACGCGGTGATCCGCTCGCTGGACGGGGCCGGGGATTATCCCGACCCTCTCTGCCGCGCGCTGCGGGAGGCCATCGCCGGAGCGGAGGACGTTGACCCGGACTGGATTTTATGCGGCGGTGGGGCGGCGGATCTCATTTACCGGGCGGTCTTGGCAAAACGCCCCCGGCGGGCGCTGGTCACCGCCCCCACATTTGCCGAATATGAGGCCGCGCTGGATCTGGCCGGGTGCGAAACGGAGCGCTATTTGCTGCGGGAGGAAACCGGCTTTTCCCTGGACGGGGGATTTTTAACCGCGATTACCCCGGAGACGGACATGGTATTCCTCTGCCAGCCCAGCAACCCCACGGGGCGCACCGTCCCCCGGGCGCTGCTGCGCGCTGTGCTGGAGCGCTGCCGGGAGGCGGGGGCGCTGCTGGCTGTGGACGAATGCTTCTGCTGTTTTTTGGACGCCCCGGAGGCATTCACCACGAAGGGGCTGCTGGGGGAGTATCAGAACCTCCTGATTTTGAAGGCGTTCACCAAGCTGTACGCTATGGCGGGGCTGCGGCTGGGGTACTGCCTGTGCGGCGGCAGGGATTTGCTGGACGCCATGGGACGTGGGGGACCGCCATGGGCTGTGTCCGGCCCGGCCCAGGCGGCGGGGATTGCCGCATTGAGCGAGACGGCGTATGTCCGGGCCGTGCGCGCCCTGATCGCCCAAGAACGCCCCCGCCTGGCCGGGGAGCTGTCCCGGCTGGGGCTGCGGGTGGTGGCCGGGGAAGCCAATTTCCTGCTCTTTTTTTCCCCGGAGCCCCTGCTGGGCCCCCTGCGGGAACGGGGGATTTTGATCCGGGACTGCTCCAACTATGCCGGGTTGAATCAGGGTTGGTACCGTGCGGCGGTGCGCACCCGCGAAGAAAACTGCCGCCTGATTCGGGCGCTGGAGGAGATTTTAAAGGAGGGGAAGCCATGAGCCGCGCCAAACGCATTATGGTCCAAGGCGCCATGTCCGGGGCGGGAAAAAGCCCGCCCTGTGCCGCGTCTTTCAAGTTATTCATCTTCAAATACGCTAGGCGATCAACAACTTTCCGCCGCGTTTTTTCGCCTTGCTCTGACGGATGCTTGGCGTTCCCGTGCCGTCACGGCTCAAAAACCACCTCCTTCCCGTCCGATTTTAGAATCATGGTAACTTGCTTTCCGTCATAATCAACAGACAGGGCCGGGTCATTTGAAATCTTCAGACTGCCAATGCCATCCCTGCCGCATAAATAAACGCAGTCAGAATCCATGCGGTTGATAAAATACAGTCCCTGATCGGTCAGGCAGAAGTCGTAAGCAACAACATTCTGAAACGGTTTTGTCTTGTGGGTCTTGGTGTCATACGCCGTCAGCAGAGAATTTTCGTTGATGAAGTAGATCGTCCGCCCATCAAACGCTATAT
>CAJTVM010000134.1 GCA_910579595.1 uncultured Oscillospiraceae bacterium | reverse complement strand
TCCTTCTCCCCCTCCAGGGGCAGGATCAGGCAGGGAGAGGTGGAGGTATTCAGCTCCAGCCGCACCCGGCTGGCGGGCGCGGCCTTCACCGCGTCCATCAGGAAGCGGTTGTTAAAGCCGATTTCCAGGCCCTTGCCGTCCCCGGTGATGGGGCAGGTATCGAAGGCGGCCCCAATGGCGGTTTTGGAGGTGATGGACAGCACACCGTCCTCAAACTTGCACCGCAGGGGGCTTTTCAGCTTCTCATTGATGATCAGGGAGGCGCGGTCAATGGAGCGCTGGAGATCGGCGCACTCCGCCTCCAGCGTTACGGCGTTGTTTTTCGGGATGGTGTTGCGGTAGTTGAGGAATTCCCCCTCCAGCCGCCGGGCCACCAGCATGGTATTGCCGATTTCAAACATGATATGCCGGGATCCCATGGTAACGATCACCGCCTGATCACAGTCGGAGCAGATCTTCTCCACCTCGTTCAGCGCCGCGCCGGGGACAACGAAGGACATCCCGGCGGGGGGCAGCTGATTCATCATCTTTTCCCGCCGCAGGGCCAGCCGGTAGCCGTCTACCGCCACTATGGTGATCTGATCAGATTCCGTTTCGAACAGGGCGCCGGTATGGATGGGACGGCTCTCGTTGTCGCTGACGGCAAAAATGGTCTGGGAGATCATGGAGCGCAGGTTGCCTTGGGTGATTGCCAGACTGTAGCCGTCGTTGACGCTGGGCAGTTCGGGAAAGTCCTCGTCGCTGCTTCCCTTGATGTCGAAGGAGGTGGGTCCGCACTGGATGTGGACGGAGCAGTCCGCGTCGGCGGTGACGGATACTGCGTCGTCGGGCATCCGCCGGAGGATTTCCCCCAGCAGGCGTGCGGAGAGCACAATAGCCCCCGGTTCCCGGATCTCGGCCTCCACTGTAGCGATGATGCCCGTTTCCAGGTTGTAGCCGCTGACGCGCAGGAAGTCGGTTCCGGCTTCCAGCAGCACGCCCTCCAGAGCCTGAATGGTGCTTTTGGACGCGACTACCCGTCCGGCGGTGGTGACGGCGGTTTGGAGGATCGCTTTTTCGCAGGAAAATTTCATAAGGAGCATCCTTTCTTCCCCTCCGGGGATAGGGAGGGAGATCTTTAAAGATCGTAGTTGCAGTAGGGGGTGTGGAATTTGTGGAAAACCGGGGAAAACCAGGGAATAGCAGGGTTTTCGCCGTCCGCAGCCGCCTCCACAAATTATGCACAGCTTCGGCGGGGATCAAAAGCCTTGAAAGTCCCTCCACAGGCTTCCACACCGCAGTCCGCGAAATTGTGGAAGGCTGCGCTAAAAAAACGGCGCCAAACGAAGGGATATTAGAGGAGCATGGCCGCGGCCCCTATGCGCGTTTTTACATACTTTTGCCGCGTGGCAAAGTATGCCGCCCTGGGGCGAAACCCCATCAGTAGGCGGAGTTGACCGCGTTGGTGATATCGCGGATGATCTCGGACATTTCCGGCTGATCCTTCATATTTTTCTCCACCCGTTTGATGGAGTTGAGCACCGTGGAATGGTGCCGCCCGCCGAATTGCTGCCCGATCTCCATCAGGGAGAGCTGGGTCATCTCCCGGATGATGTACATGGCCACGTTGCGGGCGTTGGCGATCTCCTTGTTTTGGCCCTGGCCCCGGATGGAGGCGGCGTCCAGCTCGTAGAACCGGGCCACCTCCTGAATGATGGTGTCCGCCGATGGGAGGAAGTTTTCCTTGGCCCGGAGGATGTCCCGCACCGCGCGGATGGTGGTTTCCACGTCCACCTGAGCGCCCATCAGCTCCTGGAAGGCCATGATCTTGTTGACCACGCCCTCGATTTGCCTCACGTTGGAGGTGATGTTTTCCGCCACGTAGGACAGCACCGCGTCCGGCAGGGAGATGCCCCGTTCCACCGCCTTGTTTTTCAGCAGGGCCACGCGGGTTTCGTAGTCCGGCGGCTGGATATCGGCGGGCAGGCCCTGTTCGAACCGGGTGCGCAGGCGCTGCTCCAGCCGGAGCATCTCGTGGGGCGGCCGGTCGCTGGTAAACACAATCTGTTTTTTCTGCTCGTAGAGGGTATTGAAGGTGTGGAACAGTTCCTCCTCGCTGGAGTCCTTTCCGGCGATAAACTGCACATCGTCCATCAGGAACAGGTCTACCAGCCGGTATTTGTCCCGGAAGCCCTGCATATCGGTGCCCCGGCGCAGGTTGCCGATGAGTTCGTTGACAAAGTCCTCGCTCTGGACGTACATGATGCGGTAGCCCGGGTGATCCTTCCCCACCCGGTTGGCGATGGCGTGGAGCAGGTGGGTCTTGCCCAGCCCGGACTGGCCGTAGATAAACAGGGGGTTGTAGGCGCCCCCCGGCTCCTCCGCCACCTTTTTCGCGGCGGTGTAGGCAAACCGGTTGGTGGAACCAACCACAAACCGTTCGAACGTATAACGGTCGGCGTCCCCTCCGGCGGGGGCGGGGGCGGCGCGCTGGGCGGCATAGACCGCCTTTTCCTCCGGCAGCAGCAGAGCCACATCCACGTCGAAAGAGAATAGCTCCTTCAGCGCCTGCTCCACCGAGTTTTGGAAGCGGGTGCGGATGATGTTGCGCTTGAAGTCGGTGGGGACGCACAGCACCAGCCGGGTGTCCTCCAGCGCCACCGCCTCGATGTCCCCAAACCAGGTTTCGATGGACACGGCGGTCATGCTGCCTTCCATCAGGCTCTTTACTTTTTCCCAGACGTCGGCAGCGGATTTCATGGACGGGGCCCCCTCAAAAAATGAAAAATGATAACTAATCAATTATACCAGAAACTCCCTTACAGGACAAGGGTTTTGGCCAATTTCTTTTTATAATGTAGCGTTAGCCAGGCCTGACGGGAAAATCCCTCGCCCATCCGGCGGTTTCGGCTGTGAATACAGGTTCTTGCTTCTTTTCAACCTGTCCGGCAAATCATTGCCGGACAGACCGTAAAGCGGCCTCGCGTCAGACTTCATAGTCAGCGCACAGGCTTTGCCGGACAGCGGCTGTGCCGCTGTCTGAAAACCGGCAGCTGTTGGTTTTCAACTGCGCTGACTATACTGTTGCCGGGGCAAAATGAAGCGATGATAGAGCATCACCGTCAGCGGGTTTAAAACTCTTTTTGTTTCTTTTCTGTATATAAAAAGAAACAGCCCCGGCATATGCGCCGGAGCTGTTTTTGTCATTGATTCAGTTCCGCCTGGAAAGCGGTGGCGGCTTCCTTGGCGGCGGAGATTTTGTCCCAGGCCCCCAGATATTCCTTTGGGTATTTCGGGTTTCCCAGCCGGAGGATTTTGCGCCGGTCCGGGTCCACCAGCTTGGTGACGCCCCCCGCCCCGAGGGAAAGGACGGTTTGCAGCTCCTCCATCATGACGATGTTGTAGGCGCACACCGCCCCCGGCTTTGCCCAGCCCACGTTTTCAAAGGAGCCGGACATATACTTCTGCCGGTAGAGGTAATAGGGCGCGTACCCCGCCCCCCGCAGCCGCCGGGAGGCCAGCTCCAGCATGGCCTGTACCTGCCCCGGTGCGCACAGCGCCCCGCCCTCCTCAATGAGGCGGGAGCCTTTTTTCAGCGCCAGGGTGTGCACCGTGATGTTGGCCGGATCCATGGCCAGCACCCGGTCCAGGGTGCGACCGAAGCCCTCTGTGGTGTCCGTGGGCAGCCCCGCGATCAGATCCATGTTCACCATGCCGCCGAAGTGCCAGTCCGCCAGTTCCATGGCCTCCTCAATCTGGGCGGCGGTGTGGGCGCGGCCCATGGTGCGCAGCACATCGTCCTCCATGGTCTGGGGGTTGATGGAAATACGGTGGATACCGTGATTTTTCAACGTTTCCAGCTTGTCCGCCGTGATGGTGTCGGGACGGCCCGCCTCCACGGTGAACTCGGCGCACTTTTCCATCGGGAGAAAGTGCTCCGCGGCGGACAAAACCCGGTCCAGCTGCCCCGCCGTCAGGGTGGTCGGGGTGCCGCCCCCCATGTAGGCGGTGGTGATGTGCAGTCCCCGCGCCCGCAGCAGCCTGCCCGCCAGCTCAATCTCTTTACACAGCCCCTCCACGTAGGGCTCCACCAGCGCCAGCGAGCCTTTCACGTCCGATGAGATGAAGGAGCAGTACGCGCACCGGGTGGGACAGAACGGGATGCCAATATAAAGGGACAGGCTGTCCCGGGACAGCGTCCGATTCACAGACAGCGCTGCCTTTGCGCACTCCACCGCCAGCGCCGCCCGGGGGGCGGACACATGGTATTCCTGCCGCAGCTCTTTTTCCGCCTGCTTCGCCGTCTTACCCGCCAGCATGGCCTTTGTGGGCAGCTTTACCGGACGCACCCCGGTCAGCGATCCCCAGGGCAGCTCATGGCCCAGCAGGGCGGTCCCGGCTTTGTAAAACGCCTGCTTCAAGGCGTGGGAGACGGTGTGATAGACCTGCTCCTCCGGCTCGTCCAGCTTTTCCGAGGGGAAGCGCACAACCCCGTTCTGGTATCGGTCTTCCAATTTTACCAGTACGCTCATGTTGGTGAGCTTTGGACCCCGGGCCAGGGTAATCATGATGCCTTTTTCCCCCGCCAGACTGCCGGGCAGCTCCTCCGGGTACTCGGGCCTTTCCCCGGGAAACAGGGTGAGCAGCATCTGCTCTGTGGGGAAGCGGTATTTCTCCGGCTTCCAGGGCCAGTTATATTCCGTCAGCCAGATGCGCATATCAGCGGCCCATAGCTGCCCGAAGGCAGTAGTTGCTTTTGCGCTCCCGCTCCAGGGTGGACTGCCCCTCGTGGCCGGGGAGCACCTCATAGTCCCCCTCCAGCTGGGCCAGCCGCTTCAGCGATTTCATGATCTGCCCCTCGTCCCCGCCGGGCAGATCGGTGCGGCCCATGGATCCGGCAAACAGGGTATCCCCGGTGAACAGTACGTCCCCCGCCCGCAGCACCACCGAACCGGGGGTGTGGCCCGGAGTTTCCAGCACCTCCAGATCAATGCCCGCCACGGTGATCTTGTCCCCCTCCTTGTAGGGGGTGATGCTCCCGAAGGAGGATACGGTGGGGAACCGCTGGCCGAACAGGCCGGTGGTCTCCCCTTTCCCCCAGTCAGCGGGGTGGCAGTAGACGGGCAGCTCCGGCCAGGCTTTACGCAGGCCGGGGATACCCAGAATGTGATCAAAGTGCCCGTGGGTGAGGAGAACGGCCTCCGGTTCCAGCCCCTTGTCCTTCAGCCACTGGGCCACCTGCTCCCCCTGGTCGCCGGGGTCTACGATGCCGCATTTGTGGCTGTTCTTTTGGTGGAAGATATAGCAGTTGGTGCCGATCTGGCCTAAGCGTAAAACGCTGATTTCCATAAAATCACCTCGTAAGTTCTTTTTCAATCAAACAATTCGCAAGCTCAAAGGCTTTTATCCGCCGGTTTGCCAGTGTAATCTGAGACTTATAGTTTTTTGTATTTTCTTTTGCCTCAAGGGTTTTGACAGCCTCCCTGAGCTTATGCAGCGTTGAATCGATCTGCCGCTTGGCTTCCAACAAATCATCCTTTGAAAAATCCATATTGTTTGCTCCGTTTCCTGTTTTGAAAAAGGCCCGATGCGAAAGCATCGGGCCCTCTGCATGAAGGCTTCTCCCCTGTGGGGGAAGCCTTTTAAAATTACTGCTTATTGGGGTCGTACGCCACCACCGTACGCCGGTTTGGCTCGGTGCCGGTGGAGAAGGTGGACACGCCGGGGTAGTCCTGCAAAGCGGTATGAATGACGTGCCGCTCGTAGGCGTTCATGGCCTCCAGGGTGATGTTCCGGCGGTACTTCACCACCTTGCCCGCCGTCTTGCGGGCCA
>CAJTVM010000133.1 GCA_910579595.1 uncultured Oscillospiraceae bacterium | reverse complement strand
CTTAGGACGAAAAAAGGTATCATATAAGCGCGGTACATCCTCTCCCTTTCGGGAACATAGTGCATATTCGTTCAGCCATGTGTGGGGAAGCGTTCCTCCGCCAGCCCCCGTTCCGCCCCGCAGGGCCAGCAGGCCGCTGCTCACGGATTCCAGAAAGCACAGCTGCACCTGATCCAACCCCTCCAGCCGCGCCAGCAGCAGCTGGAGGCACGCTGCATCCTGCCACGCCGCTGGCAGCCGCCCCTCCTTTGGCAGAGAGCCGCACAGTCTGGCTGTATCTACCGACAGCCTGACATGCCGCGGGTCCCACCAGGTAAAACGGGGCGCCTCTTCCCAGTTTAGCGCCTGAAGTCCCGATGGACTATAGGCCCAATCTACGGTTTGCGCCAGAAACCGCCGGTGCGGATCGGTTTCCGTGCTGCTCCGGCCCGCGATGCAGCTGCACAGCTCCACCAGCGGGGCCAGGGGAAGATTTGCACTGGCAGGCTCCGTCTTCCATGGTGAGAGGGGACGTCCGTGCAGCAGATGGATCCTGTGAGTCGTGGTTCCAAGCCCTCGCAGCTGGCCCGCCTCCTGACAGAACCAGTGCCACTCCACCTGATGCGCTCCGGCCGCCGAGGTCCCCAGCCGGTGGCCCGACAGAGGGAACTCTATGGTTATCGCCCCGGAGTGGCTGACAGTAACGCTCTGCGTGATCGCGCTGCCCAGCAGGTCGCAGCCGGACGCCGCATAGGCGGAGAAGGTCAGTACGCCGATATACTCCGGCGGAACAATGACCTGGAAAACCGCCCGAAGGACCGGCGGGGTTTCCCCATCGTGGGCCCAGCAGCAGACCGCCGCATCCTGTCCGTTCTTGCTCCATTCCGGCAGAACCGGCTCCTTCCCGGGGGCGGGCCGCATACAGAGGACGCCGGCCTGGGCGGATTTTTCGTTGTAGAACGCCAGACTTTTCAGTGCTGCGGAACACCTCGCGACGAGGCGTTCACTGCCCGGCTCCGGGCTGGGATAGTCTTTGAAATAGGTCACAGCCATGGCTACCGCCGCACTGGTCCAGGCAAGCCCGCTGGACTCGGGTGAGATAAAGAATTTGCAGAACCGCCGGAAAAAAGGGACCCGCCGCAAGCCGTCGTTTTGGGTGGCGGCATAGATTCCATAGGCCACGGAACAAACGAGCCCCCCGGCCATGATCGAATAGACCATATCCTTAATATCCTGTCCGTTCAGGGACTGCTCTTTCTCTATGTTGGAGATCGTTTGGGAGGAAATCGCCTGCATCACAGGTTCCATCGCCTGCACCTGGCTGTCGCTCAATGGCAGGCCGAGGTGCCCGGTTGTGCCGGTAACTTCCTGTATGACGGCGTTTAACACGCTGGCGACCATTCCCGCCTCCCAGCGGCTCATATCATCCGGTTTCTCGACTGCTTCGGGCAGGACGGGCGTCAATTCCGGCGGTTCCCTGTCCAGTACGGTGTTCCGGCAGTCCTCTATCGCCGCGCCGCCGCTGTAGGCCAGCGCACCGCCATGTTTCTGCTCTGTTCCATCCCCCTCGCTGAACAGCCACAGCGCCTCCAGGGAGGGAGTAAACACCGTCAGGCCGTCCTCCGCGCAGGAGCGCAGCCGTTCGGTATCCAGTGCCACAGAGAAGAGCGCGGCGGAATCCATCACACCGGCAAGACCGTCCCGCAGAGTGCCGCCGGCGCTCTGGGCATTGCCCAGCATCAGAGCGGCGGGCAGCGCCGCCCCTGGCAGGGTTCCGCTTCCCACCGCTGCGCCGTCCACATAGAGTGCCGCTTTTCCGTCCTTCTCCACCGAAACAGCCAGATCCACCCATCTGTCGAGGACAAGCTGGACAGGGGCGGACAGCTGCCCACCTGCCAGAAAAAAGGACAGCGTCTTTCGGCCATCGCACAGCGCCAGTCCCATGAAGCCCGGTGTCTCCTGCACTCCGGCAGAGAGGAGAAACTCCCGTTCTCCCCGTTCCTCCCGGCGGAGATAACATTTTACCAGGAGTGTAAAACCGTCGCTTACAGGCGGAATCCCTGCAATGGACAGGGCGCAGCCCATCCGTCCGGGATGCAGCGCCTGCACCAGGTTTACCGTGTCGCATTTTCCCAGCAGCCGCACAGCGTTGGGCTGCGTCCCCGAAGTCCGGGGCAAATAGCCGTTGAAATCCACGTCCAGCGCAACATCCGGCAGTGGTGCGAAGGCCGTGCGGCACATCTCTGTCTCGGAGAGTCCCCGGTCATAGAAGCTGATCCGCTGTAAATAGCCGTTAAACACGCCCAAATCCCAGGGGGCGGCTGTCCCAGCCCGGCAGGCGGTTTCCTGCTTCTTGACCAGATTTGCCGCCACTGGCCTGCCATTGAGGTAGAGCTGAATGGCGCCGCCGCTATACATAGCCCCGGCGATGTTCCACTCATTTTCAATTAGATGACTGTCCTGCGGAACGCTGGACGCACGGCCCACCCCCGGAACCTCCATATAGATATTGCCGCCGGAGTACCCCAACGTGAGGCCGTCATCCTGCCGGATCAACAGGCCGCTGCCATCGGTATGCTGGGGCCAAAAGGCCGCGCAGACCGTAAAGTCCCCGCTCCCGCCGGGCTGGGGCGGACATTCCAGCCGCGCACAATCCGGCTCCGCGCAGGCCAAGGCGAATTGGCTGCGGTACTGAACGCTCATTTTATCTCCTCCCAGATGGATCGCTTGATGTCCTGTTCACCAGCGAAGGGGTTCCGAACGGCTTGCACTATCCTGGCCGGAGATGCCAGGCGGCCTTGCAGCTCGTTGTCTCCCACCAGTATGCCCCCGGCGTAGAAGCGCTGTCCCTGCTCCAGGATCAGATTGAACACGCCGGCGGCCCGCTTCTCTGTCCAGAGCCCACGCACCGGACTGCTGCCCTCCAGCGTACACACCACGTCCTCACCGGTCAGCTTGCCTGCCGGCACAGGGCCTCGGGCTGTGAACACAGGGTGTTGCTCGGTGCAGTACAGGATTTTGCCGTCTTCCAACTGGACGGCCAGCAGCTCCTTCTCCGTCCCCTGTACACAATTCATGACCCGATCCGCCCCCTGGGGCGTCCGCACCATATCCCCCACCTGCAGGCGGCAAACCGGAACCTCCTGACCGTCTCCCAAAAGCACAAGCGTATTCTCCTCCAGACAGCCCCACAGCAGATTCAGCCACCCCACTAAAGCACTGCCTGGGTAGGGCTGCTCCAATGTGCTGGACAGCTCCATCAAGGCCCGGCGTCCGTCCCGGCAGATCAGCTCCACGCTGAAGTAGAAGTCCACCCGCTCCCGGACCGGCAGCCGGGCGGCAGGAACGCTCTCCAGCCAGTCCTCCTCCAGTTGGAAGGAGACGCCTCTGGGCTCCTGCCGGGCGGTGAAATACTCCTCCAGCTCCTTGGCGCGGCCCGTTTTGGTGTACTTTGCCACACCGCTCTGACAGTCCAGCTTCAGGATAAAAGTCGCGGGATCGATGGACTCAAAGGTATCCGCGCCCTCCCGAAATTCTGCCCAGCCCTTTACCGGCAGGAGGAGCTGCTGCCGCTTTGTGGCCGCGTTCCAACTCTCCGGGTATGTATAATCCACGTCCTGAGGTGAGACGGGCTTCCGGTTATAGCAGACGTTGATAGGCGGTTGTCCGCCATTCTTTTTCAGCGGAGCCTCCACATGAATATCCTTGATCAGCCAGCCGTCCCGCAGGCCGAGAAATGTGTCCCGGCTGTGGCGCAGGCCGCACAGACCGCCGCTGTTCTGGTCCGCCCACAGGACAGTATAGTCCAATTCAATGTGGTCCCCCTGTATCTCCTGAGCCGCCGGGAGCGTCGTGTGGCACTCCCAGCGCATATGCTGCACCCCCTCATGGGCCCGGCGCAGTACGGCCAGCCGTGTGCCGTCCTGGGTAAAGACCTCCAGCACCTCGTCCAGGAAATGCACCGGCCTGGTGAGCGAAACAGCGGTGCGTATCAGCAGACTGTTTGTGTATCCGTCCCATCGCACGCTCTCGATAGCGGCGTCATCCATGAAACCGGCATTCTTGTCTAATACCGGCCGCTCCGGCCCCTTGCGCCATGCGTGATGCAGGGCGGGCAGCTGCCCCTCCATCCGCTCCTCTCCGCCGTACTGGAGCGCAAACCAGTGTGCGTCGCCGCCGCGCAGGTGCAGCTGCCTGCATGTCCCGGCTGTGCGGTTACCTCTGTAAGTCGCGTCAAAGCTTTCCATAGCATCCTCCTGTTATGATATTGGGTTGATTTTATAAAACCGGGTGGGTACAATTATACCAGATATCAAACGGTATTGGAATAAACCATATTGGAATATCTCTGTTGGAACCAACGGAATATTACACTTCAAATTCATGGATTTCTCCCACAATTAGTAGGCGTTTTGCAGAAAGGCTTGAACGACCAGTTCGAGGATGGCTCGCGGAAGCTGCTGCAGTGAATGGATGCGAATGTGGGCCTGTCTACTGCTAGTGAGGGGGTATAGTTCAGCTGGGAGGGCAACTAACCAGTAAAACTACCCGCAAAATACAACAATCGAATAACACAGAAACCCAGTAAATTCAAGGGTTTCAAGACCATGGGGGTATAGCTCAGCTGGGAGGGCACATCATCCGGTGAGCGACCCCAAAGAAGTCAGAATTTTGTGGCGATTTTGAAATCTTGAATTTGCAAAAATAATTCCTTAAATACTAGATGAATTTGAAGTTTCAATGGTTAAAGTTGGTAGGAAGTTACCAAAAATTGAACATGGGGTATAGCTCAGCTGGGAGAGCGCTTGAATGGCATTCAAGAGGTCAGCGGTTCGATCCCGCTTATCTCCACCAAAATAGACCACAAAGCCAAGGCTTTGTGGTCTGTGCTTTATAAAAGAAAAATGAGAAATCGGATACCTGGACAAGGCCCTAAGCGTGTTTCTGTCGAAGTACGCTTAGGGTTCCTTCTTTCTTCTATCTTGGCCAGTAACTATATACTTTTGAATAAGTCTCTAGGTATTCATATTACGGGTTGAAATTTGGAAGGAAATGTTGTAAACTGACGATAGGTAATGAACAATTATATGTGTGTGGGGCCAAAGGAATATGGATATTTATGACTCGAAAAAGCGCTCTGATATCATGCGCAATATCAAAAGTTCTGGTAATGCATCAACTGAAGGAAAAATAATAGCCTTTTTTAGGAGTCATAATATAGTAGGTTGGCGGAGAAAATATAAAATTTATGGGAAGCCAGATATTGTCTTTTGTAAACAGAAGATAGCTATTTTTTTAGACGGTTGCTTTTGGCATGGGCATGACTGTAGAAATACAATTCCAAAGCAGAATGCAGAATTTTGGGAAAAGAAACGCCAATGTAATATTCTCCGTGACGCAGATGTCACAGCACATCTGGAAAACTTGGGATGGACTGTCATTCGTATATGGGAATGCGAATTAAGGAAAAAGAACGAACCAATATTGTTGGAAAAACTAAAACTACTGTTAGAAAATAGTTATAAATGATTTTTGTATACTGCACCAACATAGTTGTCAATTGAAACTATGATGTTTTTCTCTTGTTCGGAATTTGCTTGTATAAAAGTTCCTGTATCCACGCAAAAACAGCATTTCGAATCAGTTTGGATTAGAGAAAACTCTTTTATAGCCTCAAGAAGCAACTTGCCCTCAAGGGGTTCTGTTGATTCTAATACACGATATACATATATTTTTGCGTTTCGCAGCCATCCCGAACTTGTGTCTAGGAAATCTAAGATATACTATAAATGAGCAAATCTGAAAAAAGACGAAAAAGAAGGCATAGCCTCAAGT
>CAJTVM010000132.1 GCA_910579595.1 uncultured Oscillospiraceae bacterium | reverse complement strand
CAAAATTACATTTTTTCCTCGGCGTTTTCTTTCATTTTATCATCGGCGCTGACAGTCAGAATACATGGATTGTATATTCATCTGGTTGGGGTTGCCGCCCATGCGCTCGTCCTTGGCATCAAAACCCCGGGCGTTCTCGATAATGGCGTCTTTCAGCAGAGTCAGCAGTGTTTTGTAGTTCTCGGCGTTGACCTCCAGTGTCAGGGTTTCCACCCCGCCCTCGACCCCCTCATAGGTCCGCACTTTGATGGCCCCATAGGCGGCAAGATTCGCCCGGAAATGGTCAAGGTTCTCCCCGTCATAGTTCTTGATGACCAGGACGGTATTGTGTATGTCCTCCTCCATCTGATTGGCGAAGTTGGAAAACAGGTTGTTAAGGGCGTCCTGGAGGCACTTCACCCTGGACAGAAGGGGCAGCTCATGGTGGGAGCTTTTGAAGCACACCAGGGGAATACGCTCCCAGTTGTAGGGCTTGGCCTCGCCGGTGGCCGGGTCGGTTTCGGTGATATAGGGGCCGGACCGGGCGTAGTCGTCCGGAATCAGGGTGCCGTCGTCCTTGCGAATGAAGCAATCCACCCCGCCGCCGTGCATAACCTCAACCTTGACCACGTCCTTGGTCTGCTCTGCCTCGTCATACTCCAGCACCATGTAGACGTGGACCGCCGCGTCCAGGATCGTATGGTCAGCGTCGGCCCAGAAGGGCAACACTTCATCCGCCGGGAACCGCTTGAAGGCCAGCTCCCCGCCCTCATAGTAGGGATAGAGCCAGCACTTGCCGCCTATCCAGGCCCCCTCCCCCACAGTACGCAGCAGCCGCCGGAACCTGGCCCCCAGGACGGCGTTCAGCGCCTCGGCATATTGCTTGTTCTCGGCGTCGAAGGAAAACGGGCGTCCGAAAGGAATAGTTGGTCTTTTGGTCCACCATTTTGGAATACTGATTGTTGACCAGGCGGTTGTTGGGGAGGTGCTTCAGCTCCACCGGCTGGCCCTCGTCATTCAGCGCCATACGCCTGCGGCGGAGTACGGCCTGCTCCCCATCATAGTACCGCTCCCCGTCAAGCTGCCGCTGACGTTCTTTGGAGGCCAGCCAAGCGGTGATCTCCAGCTCCAGGAAACGCTTGTCAGTCATGCCCCGGCGAAAATTGGTGGCCGTCCGGGATGCGCAATCGTCCCGCAAATTCAAAGTTACCATAGCATATCACCCGCTAAAAACTGAACAGGTCCGGCGCGAAGATACGATGCACAAAATACCGAACATCGTCCATAGCGTGGTCGTTCTCCTTGATGGGTCGGTCCGCTGTGGCCTTTTCGTCCCAGCGGTATAGACCGAACTCCCGAATACAGTCAGTGCATCCCTCACAAATGAACAGCCGCCCCAACTGGAGCTGGGTGGCTACATCTCGGATGCCCGCCAGCACCTCATTGGACGCCTTGATGTCGCGGAACTGCCCATGCCGCCGGATGGTTTCCAGGAAGGAGGCCGCTGACGGGTCCACAATCACACCCCGGATGGGAAGATCACCGGCCAGCTTCTCCAGCGATCTGTAATACTCCTCGTCGGTCTGCTGGCGGCCCTCCTTCCGGCTGTCGAAGTAATACTCCTGCATCCGATACCACACCCCATTAGCCCGGCCCCACAGCCCCATAGAGCAGGGATTGGCCGTGCCATAGTCCACGCTGATGTAATAGCGGTCATAGGGCCGGGGCACAGCGGGCACAACGTGGAAGTCCTTGTTGAACATCGTGTAGATCAGGCCCTCGGCCACCACCCACAGCCCCCGGATGTAGCGCTGATAGAACACCCCGGAATACATACCCTCGTACCGCTCCCGGATACGCTGAGGCAGGGCCGGGTTGTCGTCCATTGTGAAGTGAAGATGGAGTGCGTTCTTTTCCTTGGGTTTGCCGCCCTCCACCCAGTTCTTGTAAAACCAGTGTTCGGGGCCTTCCGGGTTGCAGTTGAACCAGAACTTGGACCCCTCAATAGAGCACCGGGCCAGGGCCTGCTCCACAAAGGACTGGGGCTGCAAGGCCACCTCGTCCAGCAGTACTCCCGCCAGGGTAATGCCCTGGATCAGCATATAGCTGCTCTCGTCCCGCCCGCCGAACAGGAAATAGGCGTTCTCCCGCCCGGTGCCGTCGGATATGACCAGCTTGTTCTCGTTCCGCTTCTCCACAATGGTCAAATCCGGCGGAACCCAATCCCGCAGATTGAGGATTACGTTTCGTCGCAGGCTCTCGATGGTCTTCCCGCATAGGGCAAACTTCTGGCCATTGAAGGCGGCCATGCTCCACAGGATGAAGCCGACGGTCATGCACACGGTTTTGCCCGAACGGATGGAGCCGTCGCATACCAGAGCGTCCCGGTCCTTGAACCGGGGCTGCTGCCACCAAAGCATGGCCAGAAGCTGGCGTTTACTCAACCTCTGGTAAATCATCCGTGTCTACCTCCCCGGCCCCCATGATGGCCGACAGCAGATTGTTCTCCGCGCCCTGGGGCTTGCCGTCGTTCCGGCTGTCCGGCTCCCGCTGCCCCAGATACTGCTTACCCAGCCAGATCGCCATATTGGCGTTCTTCTCCGCCAAATAGAACTGAGACCGCCGAAGGGATATTTTTCCCGCCCCGCGCTTTTGTGCAAAAACTTCGGAAAAACCCTGCTTGTAGGTGCGCTTGCACCACCGCTCCAGGGTCTTGTCGGTCACATCGAAAAAGCCGCAGATTTCCTCCTTGGTGCATTGGAGGCCGCACAGCTTTTCAAAATCCTTCTGACTGATTTCTTTTTGCGGCCTCGCCATGCGTTCACCCCCTGCCGAACCACTGCCGCTCGATCTCCCCGGCGATATGCGCCATCATCACCGGGGGCACGCTCATCCCGCACACATACTGCACGGACTCCCCCATGAAGTCATAGTCCTGGGGAAAAGTTTGAATGTTGATATAGTCTCGGTCGGACAGGAGCAGCCCATCGCACATCCGGAAGTGGCTGCCGCTGGACACCGCCGTGGACGCCACCCGGTCGTCCGATTCGATGCTGTTGTTGAAGCCGCTCTCCTTGCCCCGTAAACGCCGGGTGATGTCCCCTATGCAGGTATCCGATGGTCGCCGGTGCTTTAGCAGTTCCGAATAAACCCCCGGCTTTGCGAATGGCCTCCCCTTCCTGCTCCGCACCTCCCCGAACAAGATGGGGCGCTCTGAAAAGGCCAGTTTCAACCTGGGGTACGCAAGATCCTTTCGGTGTGCAATGAAGAACACCCGCTCCCGCCGTTGGGGTACGCCCATGGTGGCAGCGTTCAGACGGAAGATCTGCACCACGTACCCCGCGGCGTCAAAACCCTTGATGATCTCGTTCACATAGCCCTTGGCGTTCCCCAGCAGGATGCCTTTGACGTTTTCAGCCACCACCACACGGGGCTTTAACCGCCGGGCCGTCTCGATGAACCAGAAAAACAGGTCATCCAAACGCTGCCGCTTTTGACCCTCTCGGAACACCTTCTCCCTGTTCCAGCCCTTCTCCCGCTCTCCAGCGGTGGAGAATACGGAACATGGCGGCGATCCGTCCAGAATGTCCAGAGCTTTCAGATCTCCCGGAATCTCGCCGTCCGGCAGCCTTGAGAAATCCCGGATATCCATCAAAAAACTGTGCCGGGGACGGTGGTTTTTTCGATACAGCTTCATCATCTGCGGGTCGATCTCGCAATTGCCCAGGACTGTGTATTCGGCCAGCTTGTACCCCATTGTGGATCCGCCGCCGCAGGAAAAACAGGAAAAGACGGTGTGCCCATTGGGCGTAATCCGCTCCAAGTCGGTGAGCGACCATTTCCACGGATACAGGCGCTCAACCATTGAACCGAAACCCGCATTTCGGGCATTTGTGCTGGAACGTCTCGTCCGCAAAGGCTTCTGGTTCGTACTCGATGTTTCCGCCTCCAGTATTGGAGATCTTTGTTCCGGCATTCTCCGTACCCAGCCAGTCCAGGTCCAGGTCCCCGAAGTCCAGTCCCTCCAGCTCGTCGGCCAGAAGGTCCAGGTCCCAACCCGCCAGCTCGGCGGTTTTATTGTCCAGCAGGCGGTATTTCCGCTTCTGCTCCTCGGTCAGCCCGGCCTTGACGATAACCTCGGCCTCTTTCTGTTTCAGCTTCTTCAGCGCCCTGTACCGGGTGTGCCCGGCCAGAATCACGCCGTCCTCGTCCACGACGATAGGGGCGACATAGGTACACTGCCGGATGCTCTCCGCCACCGCGTCCACCGCCGGATCGTTGCGCCTGGGATTCCGCTCATACGGACGGATCTCCGACAGCTTCTTGGTTACCAGCTGCATTTCCATTATTCGCTGCTCCTTTTCGTGATGTGCCCGTCGCCGGCCGTGTTGGCGACCGCTGCCAGCCCGGACCATGCCCCACGCAAAGGAGAAACGCGGGGCCGAAACCCTCCTTCCCAAAAAGAATGGCGGCCCCCAGCTCGTGGGGGTCGCCTGGATTGTCAGGATTTTACACGGTAACAGTGTAGGCCCGATTTTTCAAAATGTCCACACTATTTTGTCTCATTCCGTTTCTGTCACCCCGTACAAGGCGATGGTAAAGCGCCGCAAAGCACTATCCCGCCTACGGTAAACCGTAGCCCGTTCAACGCCCAAACGTTCGCATAAGTCCTCCACTGCCCCCTTTATTCGGTGAATAAAGAACTTATCCAACACTTGCCTCTCGTCGTCCTCCAAGGCTGCCAGGGCCTTGTCGACCTGGGCCACCCAAAGCCGGGCCTCCCTCAGTCGCCGCTTCAGCTCGTCCCGGTGGACGATGTTGGACAGCATGGAGTCCTCCCGCGTATTGCCGCCCCCGGACACAGGGGTGCCGTCGGTGGTGGCGCTTCGGATACCGGCATAAGCCGACTCCAGGCGCTTGATCTCTTTGGGGATGTTCTCCAGGGCTTCCCGGTGGGCCTCGTAGTTTTTCAGCTTGTCGATTGCCTCGCGTTTCCAGTTCATTGTGGACCTCCTCTCAGTCATCCAGGCCCTTCCAGCGCGGTTCGCAGGCGGTTGCGCCCATCAGACATTTGTTTTTGCAGACCGCACAGGCGTCGCCGCCAGCCATGATGACGTGCAAATCCTGGATAGCCTGACCCAGCTTTTCGGCCAGAACCTTCTCCCGCCCCAGGCCGTCCTTCACCATCTGTAAGTCGCCCTCCGCCAACTCGGCCCGACTGGACAGGGTGCCATTCTCCTGTTCAAGCTGCTTCACCAGGTCATTCAACGCCAAAATGCGCTGGTGGTCTGCTTCATGCTGGATAATCAGCCGGGCATTCTCCCGCACCAGCTCCTCCGTGTAGACCCGGTCGCCGTTCAAAATCACTGTTGCGCTCATAATCAAGCCCTCCTTGCTTCTCTGGCCTCTTTGGCCGCTTTCTTCGCCCAGACCACGCCTGGGTCTTTATCAGTCAACACCCGCCCGCTGGCGCATTGAACACACTTGATCCGCCACTTGGGCTGGCCGGGGGAAGCGCCCCGGACCCGCTCAAAATGCCCATAGCCCGGTTCTATCCACTTCCCGCAGCAGTAGCAACGGCCTGGGTATTTGTTCCTTGCCATAGTCAAACCTCCATATCCCTGTATTTTTTCAGCCTGGCCCGGATAGCGGCCATCATGGCGTTTTGTCCGTCGGCCTTTTCCCGCAGAGCTGCCATAGCGTCCTGCTCCACGGTTCCCTCGGCCACCAGGTAGATCACGCTGGTGGTGGCGGACCGCTGCCCCTGCCGGTGCAGCCGGTCATTAAATTGCTCGTCAAGCTCCAGGTCGTACATGGGGCCATACCAAACGACGATGTGCCCACCGTCCTGGAGATTCAGCCCATGCCCGACCCCGGCAGGATGGGCCACCAGCAGCGGTATCTCCCCACGGTTCCAGGCCGCTATGGTGTGTCAGCGCCGATGATAAAATGAAAGAAAACGCCGAGGAAAAAATGTAATTT
>CAJTVM010000131.1 GCA_910579595.1 uncultured Oscillospiraceae bacterium | reverse complement strand
ATATCAAACATTTGTACTTCAATTATAGTACGACCGCTCGATTTGTCAAGCACAAATTTTCAACATTGAGGACAGCCCATCAAAAAACCGGGAGGAAGCTCATTTTTATGAGCTTCCTCCCGGCTGAATTCCCGTTTGTGGCAGATAGGCTGCCCTAGCCGGGCAGCCTGTGGAGCAGGGCCGCCGTCTCCGGGTCCTCCTGGTCCGCCGCCGTGGCGTGGAAGCTGTCGAACCGCCAGCCCCCCGCCGTGCGCACCAGCTTGACGTTGAAATCCAGAGTGTAATCCCAGCCGTCCCTCAGCCGCTGGTCCCGCTGCTCAACGCTCTCCCCCTCGTTGGGCCAGGGGGAGCTGTAGTAGCCGGTGAGGGTGAACACAATTTCGTCGTCCGTTTTGGATTTCAGCTGGAAGGTATCCGGGAAATTGTCGTTGCGGTAATACCCTCCCATGGAGACGTCCAGGAAGTAGAGCGCGCCGTTAATGTTGACGTACCGTTCCCCGCGCTGGATGGCGTTTCGGGCGGTCCAGAACCGGTCGGTGAACAGGGAGTGGATCATGGCGTCAAAATCGGCCCAGGCGGCGTACCGCCCGACGGCCTTGGTGTAGACGATGCCGCTGCGCTCCTCCAGGTTGGGCAGGTCGGGAAACTTGTCCTCCATCCCGACGGCGATCATGACATTCGCGCCGAACAGGCGGCTGTATATGCTGTGCGCCTGACGGTAGAGCATCTGCTGGTCCTCATCCAGAAAATCGGGGACGGGCATCCGCTTGCTCTCATCGTCCAGCGGGATCTCCGGGAAGGAGGGGTTGAGAGGACTGATGGAGGGCTGCGCCGGGGTCTGGGAAACCTCTGCCAGGGCAGGAGCGCTCGGAGCGGCAGAGGGTTGGGCCGGGGGCGGCGCCACCGATTCCGAAGCCGGGACGCCCAGGCTGGGAACCGCGCCCTCCGAAGGCCGCGCGGAAGGGTCCGGGAGGGAGATCGACACCTGCTCAGACGGCTCCATGGGAGAGGCCGGGGGCGGCGGTGAAACCGCCGCGTCTCCCGCGGGGGCGCAGGCAGTGAGGGAACACAGGGTCATGGCCAGCGCCACAAAGGCGCCAAAGGCAAACAGGGTGGTCAAAAGGCTGGTCACCAGCCCAAATCGGTTTTTCATCAACAGGTCCTCCGTTCTTCCTATATTGGGTCACTTTGCACTGTGGGATTGCAGATTTTCATATACTCGGCTGATTTCCTCCACCTGTCCGGACACGATCAGCGACACGGTCAGCCCGTCCCGCCGGACCACTCCGGCCTGGAGCATGGGCTGATATTCTATCAGGTGAGCCGGCCCGCCTCCCGTTTTTCCTCCAGGCGCTTTTCCAGGCGCTCCTGAATGGCTCCGGCGGCGGCGCTGTCCCGGCCTCGGACGATGATGATCTCGTCCGGGGCCGTGCCCTCCAGCAGCCGGTAACACACCGCGCCGTCGTAAGTATCCGGACCAATTCCGGTCAGGGCCTCCAGATCCGTCCCGGCGGTGTCCACCATTTCCGGCAGCTCCACCTGGGCCTGAACGGCGGCAAACAGCTCCGCCAGGGGCGGAAGCTGCCCCGCCGGGGCTCCGCACCCGAACAGCGGCAGAATCAAAACGATCACCACGGCCAAATACCTTCGCATTTCGCTCACCGCCCTTCCGCAAAGGCTTCCAGCGCCTCCACCACAACTGCCGCGCCCTGATGGTTCAAATGGATGAAGCCGTCCCGGCAGAACTCGTCGGGCAGCGCGCCCCGTTCGTCCTTGAGCGCCTCGTATGCGTCCACATACTCGATGCTCCACTCCGGGCATACCGCCTTGAGCTCGTCCACAAATTCCCCGATCAGCTCATTGCCGAAATTCCGATTGGCGGTGTAATCCGGCAGCCATTGAGAGGCCACCTTGGGCGGATTTGTGATGATGATAAACTCCACCTCGGGGCAGGCCGAGCGAAGTCTTAAAATGAGATTGGTGTAACGGTTGACCACATCCAAAATCACCGGATTCGGGTCGGAGGCCAGGTCGTTCAGCCCCAGCATCAGGAACACCCGCCGGGGCGCAATTTCCGCCACAATGTCCTCCAGGAGCCGTTCCTCCCCCCGATAGCTGAATTTCACGCCCACATCCCGGTCCCCCACCAGACCGGCCAGGGATACGCCCATGGTGGAGGTGAGAAATTGGGCCGTACCCAGCGCCTCGCCCTGCTGCCGGCGGGCGGCCGCGTACTGGCGGACGCCCTCCATAATGGAGTCGCCCACGAACAGAGCGTTGTCAAAATAGCCGCCCTCCTCCGTCGGGAGCGGCCCCGGCGCGGAACTTGGAGCGGGAAGGGGGGCGGACTCATCCGCCGGGGATGTCCGGGGCAGCTCCGGCGGAGCGGACTCATCCGGCGCGCGCGTCCAGATCAATTCCGGCGAGAGCGTGGTCACCGGCGTCCCTGTCTGGGACGGCCCCGCCGCCTCCATCCCGCACCCCGCAAGCCAAAGGGCAAGCATAAGCCCCAAAAGAAACAGGCTGATTTGTCTCATACGGCAGTCCTCCATCCTCCATCAAATATACAAGTCATTTTTGCAAGTCTAATTTTATAGACCTCCTGCAGTCTATCACAATAGTCCGGCGATGTCAATCCTTGGGGGAAAACTTTTACAGCTTTTCAAGCTCTGCGTTCCGGCCTGCTCCGGCTGGCACATCTCCCATATTCCCGCCCCCATTTTGGCTACATCGCCCAAAATCACGCCGATCAAAAAGCGCAGCGGGATCTCCCGCTCATTCGGAATCCCCTTATTGAGGGCTTGATTCGGCAGCCCGTTCAGCGCCCGTCCGGACCGTGTCAATTCCTTTGCCGGCCTGAAGGTCTATGTCCAGAACCTTCTGCGCGGCGGCGATTGAGGCGCAAAACGAAAACCACCCTTGTACAGGGTGGTTTTTGTTTTGCCCATCCGCGTGGGTTCATCGATTTTTCGCAAAAAGCGCCTTCAGTTCTGTTACGCTGTCCACCGGCTGGGTGCAGGCCCCATCTAGACACAGATAATACCGTGCCCCTCGCTCCGGGATGGGGCAGTCCTTTGTAAATGGGGCCAGCGCCGCCAGCACACCAGCGCTCTTTGGAGTTTTAACCAGTGTGGTCAGTTCCGGTCGGGACGTCTCCCGGAGAAGGGTTCGCAGTTCCTCCGGCGGCTCCTGCGCGGTCACTACCAGCTCCTCAGTTGACCACAGCTCCTCCTCAAGGGTCAGCATGGCAAAGCTGTGTCCGGCGGGGTAGTCCCGGGCCGCCCCGGTACATGGCGTCCAGAGTTTGCAGGGCCATCTCCTTCCCGTGCCCATCCCCGGTGAGCCGGGAATTGCGCAGCAGGAAAATCAGATTGTGTCGGGTGGGAACTTGGGCGCGGGGCCGAACCCGCCCCACCGCGCATCAAAGCTCTGGGCGAACTGACTGACGGCACGCTGGACAAGTTCCCTGCTGGGCGTGCCGGGCCGGTTCTGCGTTGCTTGCCGCAAGTGGGCGGTGAGGGCTTCCCCGGCGCTCAGCACTCCCACCCGGTCCTCCCTCCACAGGCGGGCCGCCTCATCGACCAGTTGAAGCAGCTGGGGCTTTGGCAGGTAGGTTCCCGCCCAAAAGGGCTTCTGGTCCGGGGTAAGCAGAACGGTGAGGGGCCAGCCGCCGGAGCCGTTCATAGCCAGACATGCCGCCATATACACCGCGTCCACATCGGGACGTTCACGGGAAGAAATGCGGCGTTGATGGCCTGCGCCACCGCCTGGTCCTCAAAGGACTCGTGGGCCATGACATGGCACCAATGGCAGGTGGAGTAGCCAACGCTCAAAAAAATGGGCCTGGCGGTGCGCCGTGCCTGCTCAAAGACCTCTGGTCCCCAGGGATGCCAGTCGACCGGGTTTTCTGCGTGCTGGAGGAGGTAGGGGGAGCGCTCCATGCTCAAGCGGTTACTCATTTTGTGTTCCTTTCCAAGCCGGTGAAGTTTCGGACTTCATACTTGATAAGGCAAGTATTTGCTTTCTGCCCGGCAAATATTTGAGAGCCATGGAATCCTTTTCTCCTGATATGGAGCACTTCACACATGGATAAATTCGGCAGCGGCGCGAAACCCCGCACGGCTGCCGCTTTTCGCGGGGCAAAAGGCGGTCAATGCCGGACACTCTAAAGAGTGTCCAGAGCATTGACCGTCGTTCAACCCTTATACTCAAAATTTGGAATTGACCTCCACCGGCGCTGGAGCAGGAAGGCGGCGGGCACCGGCATGGGCCGGGGGGCGGCACAGCGGCGCGGTGTCCGGCTCCTCCGGCGTGCGCAGGGCAAACTGCCAGACGCCGTTCAGGTCAAAAACCATCCGGCTTGGGGTGTTGATGGGGTAAAGCATGGGCAGTCCCTCCAAGGATGAATCAATTACGGGCGAGCGCCTATTTTCGGGAGAACTCCGCCTGATATTCCGTGGGCGTCATTTTCATATAGCGCTTGAACACCTTGGTAAAGTAGTAGGCATTGTCATAGCCCAGCATATGGGACACCTCGTACACCATGTGTTTTCCACTTTGGAGCAGGGTGCAGGCGTACTTCACCTTGGTGGCGTTGACGTAATCCATAAAGTTCTGTCCCAGCTGTCGCTTAAAGAGGCTGGACAGGTAGTTTGGGGTAATGCCGATGGCGGCTGCCACATCCTGCACCAGGACCCGCTCCAGAATGTGGGAATCCACATACAGCTTGGCGGCGGCAACGTAATCCGCCTTGGCCATGGACTGGGACCAGCTGAGCAAAGGCCGGGGAGAGAGGGCGTGTTCCCGCCGGAGCACCTCCGTCTGCAAGCGCAGGTTCATCAGCCCCGGCCCGGACGCTATCCCCGTGGCCAGCACGCTCAGCCGCATGGGGGAGATGTCCCGGAAGGCGGCGGTCAGCTTGGCCTGGAAGGGAGCGATGAGCTCGGCATCCTCCAGCCCCCAGAGAAAAAACACCGCCGTGCCGGGGGCTGAGTCCGGGGGCAGAAGGGTAAAGCCGAGACCGTGAAACACCTTCTGCGCCACGTCCAGGGCCAGGTTCCGGTGGAAGCTGAACAGGCGCTGGCGCTCCTCCGGGGTGAACGTGCCGATGTTGGGGACGGCGGAGGGGTCCATCACCAGCAGCACCGCAGCGCAGCCCTTCCCCGCCCCCAGCGCGTCCAGGGCGGCTGTGGCCCGCTCCGCTTCCTGGCCGCCCTCGGGGGGAGAGCCGGGCGACGGCCTCCGCCGGGTCCGCGTTTGGCTGGACAGGCGCGGGCTGGGACAGCCGGCGGCGCTTTTCACACTCGCCCACAGCCAGCTTCATGGAGTGCTCCAGCTTTTCCTCATCCAAATCAATTTTGAGCAGGTAATCCACCGCCCGGCCCCGCAGAGACTGCTGGGCCATATGAAAGTCCTGGTGATTGGTGAGCATGACAAACACGACCTCCGGGAAACGCTCCGCGCAGGTCTCCAGCACCTCCAGCCCTGTGAGCAGGGGCATGTCGATGTCGCAGATCACGATGTCCGGGCGGCGGGCCTCCACCAGCTCCAGAGCCTGCCGCCCGTTGCGGGCTGTGCCGCACACGGAACAGTCCAGCCGCTCCCATCGGAGCATGGACTGCAAACCGGACAGGATCTAAGGTTTTCCATATCCGCATCTGCGGACAACGCACGAAATACGGCCTCCAATGTACCGTCATCCCGCCATTTGGCAAATCGGGCGTACACAGACTGCCAGGGGCCATACGCCTCCGGCAGTTCCCGCCACTGCGCTCCGCTGTGGGCAATCCAAAGCATCCCACTGAGCATTTTTCGATCATCTTTCCGAGGACGGCCCCGTTGTCCCGTCCTTTCTGGCGGAAGCACAGCTTTCACTCGCTCCCATTGCTCTTTTGTCAATTCATATCGTTTCATGTCCCTATTTTCGCACTTACTTACGACTTGTGCAATATTTATTTTTCAAACAAGCCCTAACCATCAACTTTGCAGAATTGATGATTTTGATCAATTTATCTTGGATCGTGCGAAAAGGCTATTACATGGCGTCGTCAATAAAAACATGATATAATCGTCCTCAAAGAAAAGGGGGGC
>CAJTVM010000130.1 GCA_910579595.1 uncultured Oscillospiraceae bacterium | reverse complement strand
TTGTGTCTACGTGGATATTCTCCGCCTGGCTGAGCTCCCGCAGGGCGCGATACTGTTCCCGGGCGGTGGGGCTGTAGCCCGCCGGATCGTCAGAAGTAAGCAGCACCCCGCCCAGTAGTGCATTTACCTGGGCCAGCTTCCGCTTCTGCTCCGCAGTGAGTCTCAGGTTTTCTTCCCGGAGGAAAAAAACGTCCGGGTCGCTGAGCCAGGCCCTGCCGTTAAGCTGGCGGCGGAAGATCGTGTTGCCGATGGCCTGTTTGGTGGACACCCGTTCCCGGTGGAACAGGCGCATATACCACACATCGTCCCAGTCCAGTCCCACGTCGCAGCTCACCCGGCAGTAATCCACCAGGCCGAAGGCCGGCATCACCGGCACGCCGCAGCCCAATATCAGCTTGTCCCCGCACCACTCCCGCAGCAGTTCCATGGCCCGGATCATCCGCCCGGCGCGGCTCTCGGTTTTCTTGCCGAAGGGGGCCGCGCCATAGAGGAAATCCAGCTTCACCAGGTCGAACCCCCACTGATCCAGCACCTGGTCAAAGACGCCGCGTAGATAGTCCCGCACTGCTGGCAGGTCGATATCCAGAGCGTAAAAGCCGCTCCAGTTTCCGCCGCATTTCCAGGGCTGGCCGTTTACCTTCAGCAGCCAGTCCGGGTGTTCCCGATACAGGTTGGAATCCGTCTCACACACAAAGGGGGCCAGCCACAACCCCGCCAGAAAGCCTGCGTCATGGATTTCCTCCGCCACTGACTTCATGCCGCGGGGGAATTTCGCACTGTCCGGCTCCAGCCAGTCGCCGACCTGGGGCTCCCAGCCGTCATCTACCTGGAACAGGTCGCCGGGGGATAAAAGGGTCTTGCACCCTGCCAGGTCGGAGGAAATGGCCTCCTGGGTGATGTCCTGATACCGGTTATACCAGCTGGAATAGCCTGCCAGTTTTTTGCCCGTCCGGGGTTTGACCCCCATAGCGGCAAACCAGCCGTCGAATACCTGCGCTTCCGTGCCCTCGGCGAAGTACAGGTCAAAGGCGGGAAGCGTCCCACCGGGATGCTCCACCCCGGCGCAGTCCCGCTCAATGGTGAGCAGGCCCCGGTTTGCGTCGTATCGGAAGATGGTGTATCCGGGCCGCTCATCCAGGGAGGCGATAAGACAGAACCGCTCCCCCCGGCGGAAATAGCACCAGGAAAAGCCGTGAAATAGGCCCCGCTTGTTGGGGTAGTCTACGAAGTGATAATCTCCATAACGGTCAAAGGCGTATTTGTCCAACAGGGGCTTGGGCACATGGGCCAGCCCCCGGATCTTGTCCCGCTTGCCGCATTCCGGGCAATAGGTCCAGGTCTGATAGCCGTTCAAGAAGGCCCGCCCGTCCTTGCCCATCTCCCAAGGGAGGATGGCGGTGATTGCCTGGATGGTTCCGGCAGGGGCGTCGCAGCGGATGCGGACGGTGCCGTCCGGCCCGTCCACCACCCCGGTGAGGGCACGTCCGCCCACCAGGGCGCGCCAGCGCAGCAGCTTATCCATTGCTGCCACCCCCGGCCCGGAGCTGGCGGCCGATCTCCTCCACCCGTTGGTCGGTGAGAGTGAACTTTTTCCGGAACAGCACAAACGCCGCGGCCAGCACGATCATGGGCAGCACCGTCATCATCAGACGCAGACCCAGCAGGGTCCCGGCGCTCTGGACGGCCACCGGTCCAGTTTCGTCGGTGTTGCCCGCCAGGCCGATAAGATCCAGCCCGATCCCGGTGAGGAATACCGCCACGCCGGAGGCGGCTTTGACCACAAAGGTCTGCATGGAGAAGATGACGCTCTCCTCCCGCCGGCCGGTTTTCAGCTGTCCGTAGTCCACGCTGTTGGACAGGAACAGAGTGGTGAGCACGGACAGCATCCCGTTGCAGATAAAGACCACCACCCCAGGGATCAGCAGGAGGGGAAGATGTCCCGACAACCCTGCCAAGAGGAAAGCGAGCATGACCACATAGGCGCAAAACGCGGAGATCAGGCTGACGGCAAAGATCCGGGTATTGGACAGTTTTCTGCGCAGCAGTGGGTAGACCACCATCATACCAAGGATCTGGGCCGCCCCGCCCACGGTGGAGAACAGGGTGTAGCTGCCTTTCCAGCCCGCCCCGCCGAAGTCGTATTTGAAAAAGTAAATAATGAAGTTGGAGGTGAGGTACAGTGCGGAATTGATGAGCACAATGCTGGCCACCACCACCATGGCCTGATCGTTTCGCAGCAGGGCGGCGAACATCTCCTTTACCCCGGCTGTCTCCATATCGGTCTGGGAATTCTCCTTAAAAAAGACACAGCACAGGATCTCCGCCGCCACGAACAGCACCGACACGATGAGGGCAACCCGGCCAAAGCCTGCCCGCTCGCTGTCGCCCCCCAGTACCCCCACCAGCGCGACAGTGAACATGGCGATAAGGGCGCTGCCCACCCCCGCGCAGGTGCGGCCCACCACGGACAGGTTTTCCCGGTCCGCCGGGGTCTTGGTGACAGCGGGGATCATGGACCAGTAGGGAATGTCCATCATGGTATAGGTGACGCCCCAGAGGATATATGCCACGGCGAAATAGGCCATCAGTCCCGCGCCTTCGGCGTGGGGGGCGTTGAACAGCGCATAGAGTACCACTGCGTTAAGTATGGTGCCGCTGAGCAGCCAGGGACGGAACCGGCCCCAGCGGCTTTTCGTTTTTGCCACCAGTACCCCCATAAAGGGGTCGTTGAGGGCGTCGAACACCCGTGCTGCCATCAAAATCAGCCCCACGAAGGTGGCGCTGAGGCCCAGCACGTCCTGATAGAAGTACATCACATAGGATGCGGACAGGGCATACACCATGTCCTTGCCCACGGCGCCGATGCCGAAGGCGGCCTTTTGCTTCAAGGTCAGTTCCATTTTTCCTCCTCCTTGGTCTTAATGGCGAAGTTGATCGTCACGTCTTCGGTCTGTTCCGTGTGGACGGTGAGGACGGCGGTCCCCGCAGTGCCCAGGCTGCGCACATAGGCGCCGCACATACCGCCCTCGGCCGTGACGGCGGCGGGGCCTGCCAGCTCTGCGCGCCCGGACAGGGCGAAGAACACGGGAAGCTGGGCATAGGGGGCCGGGTTCCCATTCCCATCCAGAATACGGACCCGGATCGCGGCCATGTCGTAGCTGGCCCCCTCGGTGAGGGAGGTATGGCTGACCTTTACCTCCAAATGGAGCTTTGCCGAGGGGCGGCAGGTGACGCTGGCCACGGTTTTGCCATCCTTGATCCCGTCGAAGCGCCAGACGGTGGCTTCGCCGCCCCAATTGGCTACATACTTGCCGTACAGATCCACGCCGTCCTGGAATTTCATGCCGTACCGGGCCATGCACCAGGCCATTTTTGCCTTATAGGACACTGGCAGACCGGCCAGCCCATACTTCCCAGCCGCCAGCAGGCACTCCCGCAGGAGCTTGGCCTTCTCCGGCGGAAAGCCCTCCTGAGTCTCCAGCAGCTCACCGATGGTGTCATCCACCACGAAGGGTGGGTGGGGCAGAGAAGATGTTCGTTTTTGGCGCAGACGGGTGACAAAGACCCCGTTTTTATACAGCGCCACCTCATCCGCGTTGGAAAACACGTACACACGCCCCATCCGCCCCGCCGGGTAGTCGCCGATGTCCATGGAGGAGCCTACCGTCAGCACAGGGATCCCCTCTCCCTGGCTGGCATAGGCCGCCGCGGCCAGCTTTGGGCTCCGAAAGGCGTCCATCACCCCGTGATAGCAGATCCGATCGCCGGAGCCAAAGTCCTTGTGGGTGGGATAATCGAACATACACCAGCCAAAGCACCCTGCGTGTTCCTTCCACGCCGCGTCCTGCACCCGGAGGTGGCGCAGGGCCTGCTCCTGCCGCCGTGCCCAGGTGTCGAAGGGCTTGGTGGGGAACATATGGCCGTTGCACTCCGAGATGAGGAGGGCCTTGCCCATATCCGATGTAACCTCTTTTTTGGGCTTGGCCCCGGGGGTCCTGCCGTTATGCGAGAAATCGTTGTAGGCGTATACATCTTCCAGCAGACTGCTTTTTTCCAGATAGCGCACACCTGAGGTTTGACGGCTGGGATCCAGCTCATGGGTGATGGCGTTGGTGCGGGCGTAGAATTCGTCATCGTCCAGGCTCTCGTTGATACGCACACCCCACAGTATGATGGACGGGTGGTTCCTGTATTGTAAAACCATTTCCCGGACGTTCTGGCAGGCCTGATCTTTCCATGCCCCGTTTCCGATGTGCTGCCAGCCGGGGATCTCGGTGAACACCAGAAGCCCCAGCCGGTCACATTCGTCGATAAAATACTGGCTCTGAGGATAATGGCTGGTGCGCACGGCATTGCAGCCAAGCTCCTCCTTCAAAATGCGGGCGTCCTCCCGCTGAAGGGCTTCCGGGGCGGCATAGCCGATGTAGGGGTAGCTCTGATGGCGGTTCAGACCGCGGAGGAAGGTTTTTTTGCCGTTGAGGTAGAAGCCGTCCGCCCTGAACTGCGCGGTGCGGAAGCCGAAAGCGGCCTCCTGCCGATCCAGCTCCATCCCGTCCGGGGCCAGGAGGCGGGCCTCACAGCGGTAAAGATTGGGCCGCGCCGTGTCCCAGGGCTTGGCGTCCGGAACATTGGCCTTTCCCGGCGCGCCGGTCCACACGGTTTTCCCCGCGCTGTCCAAAATGGAGACCTCCAGCTTTGCCCCATCGGGCGCGCCATCGGTGGCCACCTTGACGTTTGCCGTGGTCAACGTGGGTGTGGTAACATAAATGTCAGTGATGTATCCGTTTTCCCGCACATCCAGCCATGCCTCCCGGTACAGCCCGCCATAGGTGAGGTAGTCTACCACAAAACCAAAAGGCGGGATGGATGGGTTTTCGCTGGTATCCAGCTTCACAGCCAGCAGGTTGGACCGGCCCGGCTCCACCAGCTTTGTCACTTCTACCCGGAAGGCGGTGTAGCCGCAGCGGTGAGCGGCCGCTTCCACGCCGTTGACGTACACCGTAGCAATGTGGGCCGCGCCGTCCAGTTGAAGGAACAGCCGCTTGCCCGCCAGTCCGGCGGGGACGTCCAGCGTCCGGCGGTAACCGCACAACATCTGATAGGCCTCCGGATCGATGCAATGCAGGGGCAGCTCCTTACAGGTGTGGGGCAGGCGGACAGCTCGGGCTTCGCCGCCCCCGGTCGGAAATTCGTCGCTCCACCGGGGGGAGAATTCCCAGCCGTCGCACAAGCTATATCGCATCGTCTCTCCTCCTGATCCCGTTCATAATGATGTCCATCATAGCGGCCAGGGTGTCCGCGTAGCTGGTTCCGTTTTCGCCGTTTACAAGAAAATCTTCGATGGACGCGGTGACCATCTGCCGCAGTACCGGGATAGACACTTGGCGGATGCAGCCCTTCGCCGCCCCTTCCTCCAGCAGGGCGATGGTTGGCTCCCAGTTGGTTTCCAGGTGCTCCCGCACCCGGCGGGCCACGGCGGGGTATTTTTCGTCCAGCTCCCCCAAAAGCCGAAAGTCCAAGGCTTGGTACTGCTCCGGCAGAGCGATCATGACCGACCTGATCCGCTCCTCAATGGGGCCGGAGGTCGCGATCAGCGATCGCTTTTCCTGATGGATGCGGTCGAACAGGTCGTCTACCATGTCCAGCAGAAGCGCCTCTTTGGATGGGTAAAGCGTGTAAATGGTTTTTTTGCTGATGTGCAAAGCATCGGCCACCTCCTGCAAGGTAAACCGCAGGCCCTTCGCCTGAAACAGTGCGGTGGCCGCGCCGATCATGCGCTCGCGCAGTTCCATAGCGAATCCCTCCTTCCTTAGGAAACTCAGTTGTTTATATTGGTTTCCATCATAACACAGGAAACCAGCTGAATTCAAGCGGTTTCGTAATGTTCTACATATTGACCATTTAAAGCGCACTTTTTTGTGGATTTCGCACATTCCGTTTGTCGCCGGATCGGAAACCGCAAAATAAATCGACAGGCTTCTGTTCGAAACCTGTCGATATTTGGCTCAATGGGGTAAGGATGCTTTTGGGAAAGCGTTATACCGCAACGGTTTTCAAAAGAAAGATTCCATATGCCTAACGCGATCTTAGAACCTGTATTCACAACCTCGATTCACCGTCTGGCCGGGTCTTTTCCCGCCATG
>CAJTVM010000129.1 GCA_910579595.1 uncultured Oscillospiraceae bacterium | reverse complement strand
CCCCCATCCTCGTGCTGGTGCTGATCTGCGCCATCATGAGCGGCCTGCTGGCCTTCACCAACGAGGCCACCAAACAAATCATCAAGGACGCTGAAGATGCGGCCAAGGCAGCCGCCCGGATCGAGGTTTTGCCCGGCTCCAGCGCCGACATGTTTGATCCGGTGGAGGCCGAGGGCCTGCCCGAGTCCGTCACAGAGGTCTATCGGGCCGAGGGCTTAGGCTATACCTTCTCCATCACCGCCCAGGGCTACGGCGGCAAGAACACCCTGAAAATGGCCGTGGGCATCGACATGGACGGCAAGATCACCGGCACCAAGGTGCTGGACCACAAGGAGACCGCCGGCTTGGGCTCCAAGATTACCACCGACGCCTTCCAGGGCCAGTTCCCCGGCAAGGACGCCAGCCTGGAGGGTGTGGACAACATCTCCGGCGCCACATTCTCCTCCAACTATTTCCGGGCCGCCATCGCCGACGCGTTTGCCGCGTTCGACATGGTGACGGGCTGAGGAAGGGAGGCACATGGATATGAAGAACAATAAGCTGCAAATCCTCACCAACGGCATCATCAAGGAAAACCCCATCCTGGTGCTGATCCTGGGCACCTGCCCCTTCCTTGCGGTCACCACCCAGGCGTCCAACGCCATCGGCATGGGCGCGGCGGTCACCTTCGTGCTGCTGTGCTCCAACATTATGATCTCCCTGCTGCGCAAGGTGATCTCCGACAAGGTGCGCATCCCCTGCTACATCGTGGTCATCGCCTCCTTCGTCACCCTGGTGCAGATGATCGTCAAGGCCTTCCTGCCCGACCTGGACAAGGCCCTGGGCCTGTACCTGCCCCTGATCGTGGTCAACTGCATCATCCTGGGCCGTGCCGAGATGTTTGCAAACAAGAACAATCCCTTGGACTCCGCCCTGGACGCCATCGGCATGGGCGTGGGCTACACCCTGGCCATGCTGGCCATGGCCTCCATCCGGGAGATCTTCGGCGCGGGCACCTGGTTCGGCATTGAGCTGCCCGTGCTCATCGACAACAACATCTCCATCATGACCATGGCCCCCGGCGGCTTCGCCATCTTTGGCATTTTGATTGCCATCATCAACAAGGCCAGCAACGGCAAGGCCATCAAGAAAAAGGACTTCAGCTGCGAGGGCTGTCCCAGCGCCGCCGCGTGCAACGGGCAGAACTGTGCTGAAAAGAGGGAGGCTGCCGCGAAATGAAAGAAATGCTTGCTATCGTAATGGCCGCTGTCCTGGTCAACAACTACGTGCTGGCCCAATTCCTGGGCATCTGCCCCTTCCTGGGCGTGTCCAAGAAGCTGGACCAGGCCGCCGGCATGAGCGTGGCCGTCATCTTCGTGATGCTGCTGGCCACCGCCGTCACCTATCCCATCCAGTACTTTGTGCTCAATGCCCTGGAGCTGGAATATCTCCAGACCATCGTATTCATCCTGGTCATCGCTGCCCTGGTGCAGCTGGTGGAGATCATCCTCAAGAAGTACATCCCCGCCCTGCACGCCTCCCTGGGCGTGTACCTGCCCCTGATTACCACCAACTGCGCCGTGCTGGGCGTGTGCATCAGCAATATCGACAACTATCTGGTGGAGAAAGCCAGCTTCGGCGGCGGCTTCGTCCAGGCCATGTTCAACTCCCTGGGCTCCGGCCTGGGCTTCCTGCTGGCCATGGTGCTGTTCGCCGGCGTGCGCAGCAAGGTGGATAAGTGCAAGTGCCCCGAGAGCTTCAAGGGCATGCCCATTACCCTGATTTCCGCGGCCATCGTGTCCGTGTCCTTCATGGGTTTCGCTGGCATCGTGGAAAACCTGCTGGGTTAAGGAGGGGAAGCGTATATGGATAATCCAATTGTGATCGCTGTGCTGGTGGTGGCTGTCATCGGCCTGCTGTGCGCCGTGATGCTGACCATCGCCTCCAAGTTCATGGCGGTTGAGGTGGACGAGCGCATTCCCTTGGTGCGTGAGTGCCTGCCCGGCGCCAACTGCGGCGCCTGCGGCTTCGCCGGGTGCGACGGCTACGCCGCCGCCCTGGTGGAGGACCCCGACCTGTCCGTCAGCCTGTGCGTCCCCGGCGGTGCCACCGCCGCGTCCAGCATCGGCAAGGTGCTGGGCCGTGAGGCCGGCGACGTGGCCAAGCAGGTGGCTGAGGTGCGCTGCTCCGGCACCTGTGAGGCCACCTCTGTGAAGATGGATTACAAGGGCCTGGACAGCTGCGCGGCCGCCAAGCTGCTGTTCGGCGGCACGGGTAAGTGCGTCTACGGCTGCATTGGCCTGGGCGACTGCGCCCAGGTGTGCCCCGTGGGGGCCATCCACATCAACGGCGGGCTGGCCCGGGTGGACACCAGCGTGTGTATCGGCTGCGGCCTGTGCGCCAAGACCTGCCCCAACGGCGTGATCGCCATCCGCCCCGCCGACGCCCACATGGTGGTGGACTGCAACAGCCATCAGAAGGGCGCGGGCACCCGCAAGAGCTGCTCTGCGGGCTGCATCGGCTGCCATCTGTGCGAGAAGAACTGCCACACCGGGGCCATTACCGTCACCGACAACCTGGCGTCCATCGACTACGCCAAGTGCGACGGCTGCGGTAAGTGCATCGAGGTGTGTAAGGCTGGATGCCTGGTGGCCTTGAACATCACCAAAGCAGAAGTTGTCAACGGCTAAAAGAGAAAAGCCCCGTCCGGCGGATATCCTCCGCTGGACGGGGAACACCAACGGGGGGAGGCCGTGCGAGCGGCCCTCCCTTCGTTGCGGTTTTGGAGGAATTTTGTGGAGTGGTTGAAAACCCATCGAAACGATGCTATACTGGTTGGCGTACTGTTGGTCCTGAGCGGGGCGCTGGCCCTGTTCCTGCTGCTCACCCGGCAGGACGGGGGGATAGTGCGCGTCCAGGTGGACGGGGAGACCGTCATGGAGCTGCCCCTGGACAGGGACACCCAGGTGGTGCTGGGGGAAGGGGAGCATACCAATACCCTGGTCATCCAGAACGGGACGGCCCAGGTCGTCGAGGCATCCTGCCCCGACCGGGTTTGTGTCAGGCATGGGGCGATCCAATATGAAGGTGAGTCCATCGTCTGCCTGCCCCATAGGCTGGTGGTGTCCATCGAGGGCGGCGCGGGAAATGACGTGGACGGCACGGCGGGTTAGGAGCTTAGGATGAAACCGGAAAAAATAGCCCAATATGGGCTGATTACCGCCCTGGCCCTGGTGCTGTCCTGGGTGGAGTCCCTGCTGCCGCCCCTGGGCGTGCCGGGGGTGAAGCTGGGCCTGCCCAATCTGGCTGTCGTGTTCGCCCTGTACCGGCTGGGGGTTAGGGACGCCTGCGTCATCTCGCTGGTGCGGGTGGTGCTGGTGGCGCTGCTGTTCGGCAACGGGGCGGCGCTGGCCTACAGCGTCGCCGGGGCTGTGTTGAGTCTGGCCCTTATGGGTTTGCTGAAACGGACGGGGAAGTTTTCCCCCGTCGGCGTCAGCGTGGCGGGGGGCGTGGCCCACAACGCGGGGCAGATTTTAGTGGCCATGGCCATGCTGGAAACCTCCCGTTTGGTCTGGTACCTGCCGGTGTTGTGGGTGTCCGGCACGGTGGCCGGGGTGTTGATCGGCATCGCCGCCGGGGTGCTGGTAAAAAGGATTCCCGATCAAAAATGAGGTGTTTGAGATGGTAAAGAACCTGAAACGGAGCACCGTGGAACTGGTCAAGGCCGTCCTGTTTGCGCTGTGCGCGCTGAGCTGGCTGCCCGACTGGCCGGTGGAGCGGGTGAGCTGGCTGTGGATCGTCCTGCCCGCCGTCTGCGCCGCCGCCAGCATTTTCTTCCTGGCGCAGTACTCCAAAACCCGCAAAGCAGAGCGTGGGGAAAAATGAGACAGCATATGGAAAAGAAGTCGTTAAGAATCTTTTTGACTGTGTCCGCGGTGATTGCGGGGATTTCGTATGCGGTCTGCGTGATCTGGACCATCTATGATTCCGTGACCGGCGGGCCGGACAGGTGGCACGATCTTTTGGTGCCGACCATGCTCGTTCCCTTATGCGCCTTCAACTTCTACCAGTATTTCAAGGATGAAAAAAGCAAGAAATAAGGAGGTCCTACCCATGAATTTGAACACAAGCGGGCTGTTTGACCTGAGTCACTCCCTGGCGGGGGAGTATCTGGCCCGATTTGAATACCCCTGGCAGGCGCTGGATGTGATCAAGGATCTGATCCTGGCCCTGGGCCCCACCTTGGGGGACGAATACGAGGAGATGGGGGCAGGAGTGTGGGTCCATCAAACCGCCCAGATTGCCCACTCTGCCTTTTTGGGCTCCCCTTGTATCATCGGCCCCAACACTGAGGTGCGCCACTGCGCCTTTATCCGGGGATCCGCCCTGGTGGGGGCCAACTGCGTGGTGGGCAACTCCGTGGAGCTGAAAAATGTGATCCTGTTCGACAACGTGCAGGTTCCTCACTACAACTACGTGGGCGACTCCATCCTGGGCTACAAGAGCCACATGGGGGCGGGCTCCATAACCTCTAATGTGAAGTCAGACAAGACGCTGGTGGTGGTGAATAACGAGGGTGAGCGGATTGAGACGGGCCGGAAGAAGTTCGGCGCGATGTTAGGCGACTTCGTAGAGGTGGGCTGCAACAGTGTGCTCAACCCGGGCGCCGTCGTCGGCCCCCGCAGCAACGTCTATCCCGTGTCCTGCGTCCGGGGGGTTGTGCCGCCGGACAGCATCTATAAAACCGGGGGAGTGGTTGTCCCCAAAACGAAGGGAGAATAATCTATGGGAAAATATTTCGGCACTGACGGCTTCCGCGGCAAGGCAAACGTGGAGCTGACCGCCGACCACGCCTATGAGGTAGGCCGGTTCTTGGGCTGGTACTACGGCCGGGAGCACAAGGCCCGCATCGTGGTGGGCAAGGACACCCGGCGCTCCAGCTATGTGTTGGAGTACGCCATCAGCGCGGGCATGGCCGCCTCTGGGGCGGACGTGTACCTGCTCCACGTCACCACCACGCCGTCCGTGTCCTACGTTACCCGGACGGATGGCTTTGACTGCGGGGTGATGATCTCCGCCTCCCACAATCCCTACTGCGACAACGGCATCAAGCTGCTCAACCGGGAGGGGGAGAAGATGGACGAGTCCACCATCCGGCTGGTGGAGGATTACCTGGACGGCCAGCTGGAGCTATATGGCCAGCCGGTGCCCAAGCTGCCTTTTGCCACTAATGAGGCGGTGGGCAGCATTGTGGATCACACCGCGGGCCGCAACCGCTACATGGGCTACCTGATTTCCCTGGCGGTGTACTCCTTCCGGGGGAAGAAAATTGCCCTGGACTGTGCCAATGGATCCGCCTGGAGCATTGCCCCCAGCGTGTTCCGTTCCCTGGGGGCAGAGGTGCACGTCATCAACGACCACCCCGATGGACTGAACATCAATGCCAATGCGGGTTCCACCCACATCGACGGGCTCAGGAGCTACGTGAAGGAGCACAGCTGCGACGCGGGCTTTGCTTTCGACGGGGACGCCGACCGCTGCCTGGCCGTGGACGAAAACGGCAATCTGGTGGACGGCGACCAGATCATGTACCTGTACAGCGCGTATATGAAGGAGCGGGGCAAGCTGCTCACCAACACGGTGGTCACCACGGTGATGTCCAACTTCGGGCTGTATAAGGCGCTGGACGAGGCGGGGATTGACTACAAAAAGACCGCTGTGGGGGATAAATACGTGTACGAGGAGATGGTGCGCGGCGGGCACCGCATCGGCGGTGAACAGTCGGGGCACATCATCTTCTCCAAGTACGCCCGGACGGGGGACGGAATCCTCACCGCCCTGAAGGTGATGGAGGTCATGATGGCCAAAAAGGAAACCCTCAGCCGCCTGGCCGAGCCGGTGACTATCTATCCCCAGGTGCTCATCAACGTGCGGGTGAAGGACAAGAAAACGGCCCAGGACGACCCCGCCGTCCAGGCGGCGGTGAAGGCCGTGGCAGATGGGCTGGGGGATACAGGCCGCATCCTGGTGCGGGAGTCGGGCACCGAGCCGCTGGTGCGGGTGATGGTGGAGGCCCCGGAAAAGCAGCAGTGCCAGGACTTGGCCCAGAGCGTGGTGGATGTTATTATTTCCCAAGGACATAAGGCGGAATAAGAGAACGCCCCAGAGGGACTTGAAGTGCCCCCAAAAAGTTAGACAAAAATTGAAGGGAAAAATTGTTTAAGCGG
>CAJTVM010000128.1 GCA_910579595.1 uncultured Oscillospiraceae bacterium | reverse complement strand
CGCATTTCAAAAAATCTTACAAGGTTTTTGAAATATTTTTGAAAACAGTTTTTCCACATAGGCTTGTGTAGGGCTGATACCCCTCACGGCACATTTAGAACCTGTCGAAATTAGTATAGACTGTCACTTGCCCTGTATGCAAGGTACTAAATGCGGGGACTGCCCCGCATTTCTGTCAAATCATAATCAATTCCGCAAAAATAATTTCCTCCACCTGGGCTTTGCAGCAGTTCATCAGTCCCACTCAACGCATGGGGGCACAGGCTTTCAATTCCTCTTTCTTGCGAAGGGCCTCCTGCTCCTCCGGGGTCAACTCCACGTCCCGGAATGCCGGAGGGATGTACTTGCCAACAAAATTGAAGTAGACCTTCACCGCCTGGGTAGTTTCAATGCTGCCCTTACGGTCACGCTCATGGACAAGGATTTTCTCGACAAACTCATTGAACATGGTGACATCCTTACCAAAACCCCATTTTAAGGACGTCAGGTGAAGGGCACATTTGGCTGCAATGGGATTTAAAATTGATTTTGAGGCGCTGGTGTGGTATACTGACTCCACGCCGCAATGCGCGGGATTATGCCGATCTTGGGGATGGGACAATGGACAAAATATTGAAACAGACAACGGCCAGGGAGCCGTTTTTTACTGCGGACCACGGATTTTACCGGACGCTGTTCAAGATGCTCCTGGTGGTGGCGCTGCAAAATCTGGTGGCCTACAGCGTCAATATGGCGGACAACATCATGCTGGGGGTATACAGCCAGGCGTCCCTATCCGCCGCCGCCACGGTGAACCAGGTGTTTTTCATGGTGCAGCAGTTTGCGCTGTCCATCGGGAACGCGCTGGTGGCGCTTGGGGCGCAGTACTGGGGCCAAAAACGGGTAGGGCCCGTGCGCACGCTGACCGGCATCGCACTAAAGCTGGGCTTACTCATCAGCGCGGCGATCATTGCTGTCTGCCTCCTGTTCCCGGAGCCGCTGCTGTACCTGTTTACCAACTCGGCGGAGATTGTGTCGGAGGCGGTGCGGTATCTGTCCCTGATCCAGTGGACCTTTGCGCTGTTTATCCTGACCAACGTGCTGATGGCCGCCCTGCGCAGCGTGGGGATCGTGAATATTTCCTTCTACATCTCGGTAGTGTCCCTGGTTGTCAACGTGGGCATCAACTATACCCTGATTTTCGGCAAGTTCGGGATCCGGCCCATGGGCATCGCGGGGGCGGCGGTGGGCACTCTGGCGGCCCGGCTGCTGGAATTCGGCATTGTACTGTTTTACGTTTTAAAGGTAGATAAAAAGCTCCGGCTGTTCTGCGGCAGGGACCTGTGGAATCGGGATAAGGGCCTGCGCCGGGATTATGCCAAGGTCTGCCTCCCCATTATGCTCTCCCAGGTGTTGTGGGGGATCTCGGTGCCCATGCAGACGGCGATCCTGGGGCACCTGTCGGATGATGCCATCGCCGCCAACTCCATTGCCACTACATTCTACCAATATTTAAAGGTGATTGTGATCGCCATGTCCTCCGTCTCCGCTGTGATGATCGGCAACGCCATCGGCCGGGGGGATATGAAGCGCATCAAGTCGGACGCGCGGACCATGGCAGTGATCGATGCGGTAATTGGGGCCGTGCTGGGCGCGGCGCTGTTTCTGCTGCGCCGTCCGCTGATCTCCCTATACACCCTGACCCCGGCGGCATCGGATATGGCGGTCAACCTGACCGCCATTATGAGCATTGTCATGGTGGGGATGTCCTATCAGATGCCGGTGAGCTTCGGTATCATCCAGGGGGGCGGGGATGCCGGGTTTACCATGAAAATGAACCTGATTTCCACCTGGTGCATCGTAATGCCCCTGTCCTTCCTGGCGGCGTTCTGGTGGAAATGGCCGGTGGAGGCGGTGGTGCTGGTGATTCAGTCCGACCAGATTTTCAAGGGTCTGCCCACCTTTTTGCGGTTCCGGAAGTACACGTGGATGAAGAAACTGACTAAGGACGCATGATGCCCGGACGGGGGGAGCGGGAACCGCTCCCCCCGTGTTTCATAGTTCCCGAAAATTTTCTTCAAAATCCTGTTGACAAGCGGCGCTTTAAGGGTTACAATAGCAATAGTTACAAATCGGTAACAACTGTTACAAAATATTGAGGAGGCACCTATGGCTGAAAAATCCGGCGCCCTGACCTATAAGGGCCACCCTCTCCGCCGCAAGGACAATTTGATCTATTATGGCTCCATGGCCGACAAGTATATCATCATGATCCAGGTGATGAGTTCTGAGAAACAGGGCGATTTGGAGCTGGCAAACAAGGTTCAGCTCCAGCTCCAGCTCACCGACCCGGATCTGAAAAGCCGGGATCGGGTAGTCAAGAAAAGCGACCTGCCCGACCTGTTTTCCGCCATCGATATGGGTTCCATCTGGCTGATGCGTGCCTTGGCCGGAAAGTAATCCCGCAACGCAGTTTTTACACACGAAAATTTGAATGGAGGAGCTTCCAATGAATTTCAAAGCTAAGGTTGTTCGGACTGTCGCCGCTGCCGGTCTTACCATTGCGATGACCACCGGCGTTGCATTTGCCTCAATTGGCAGCGCAACTGTCACCGCCGATTCCCTGCGGCTGCGCAGTGAGGCCAATACCGGTTCCGCCACGCTCACCCAGGCCCCCTACGGCACCAAGGTGACGGTGGAAGAGAATGCCGGAAACGGCTGGTACAAGGTTACATATGGTTCCAAGACAGGGTATATGTCCGGCGAGTATCTGAACATCACTTTGAACGACGGCACCGTGATCCAGGATCAGGCAATTCCCACCGCTGCCGCCCCCCAGCAGCTGCGAGGCCTGGTGTCCACCGATGTATTGAATGTCCGCGCTGGTGCGGGCACCTCCTTCGACAAGGTCGGATCCCTCCGGGGCGGTGCCGTGGTGGATATCGTGGCTGACGCCGGCAACGGCTGGTATCAGATCAGCTCCGGCTATGTGTCCGCCCAGTACATCACCTTGGTGGATGCCAACTACCAGGCTTCTGCCTCCAACGCTCTGGGCGATTCTGCCGCCGCCATGGCCAGACAGCTGGTGGGCAGCCGGTATGCCTATGGCGGCACCGGCCCCTACGGCTTTGACTGCTCCGGCCTGATCTACTACATCTACCGTCAGCTGGGCCACCCTGTTGCCCGCGGCGCCTCCAGTCAGTACTATAACAGCGGCTACTTTGTATCCGTCAGTGCCATGCAGCCCGGCGACCTGATCTTCTTCTTCGACAGGAATTACGACAGCTCCGGCGGCACCCTGCCTGTCACCCACGTTGGCATCTACGTTGGCAACGGTCAGTTCGTCCATGCCTCCTCCCCCTCCTCCGGAGTGCGGTATGACAGCGTTTACAGCGGATATCACGCCAGCCATATTGTGGGCGCCAAGCGCATCGGCTAAAATCTTCAAGCCGTCCGGCCCTGCTGCCGGACGGCTTGCTTATTTGTTAAATTTTTGTTTGCCTCTTTACATTTGGCGTATTGTAAGTTAAAATAGCAGTAACATGGAAAAGGGGGTGCGCCCTATGAGCGACATCGACTACACACGTAAATTCAGCGTCAGCATTGACAAGGATCAGGAGATTCGGATGATCCTGTCCTCCGTATACACATCCCTGCGGGAGAAGGGCTATAACCCCATTAATCAGATTGTGGGGTATATCCTCAGCGAGGATCCTACCTATATTACCAACCACAACAACGCCCGCACCCTGATCCGGCAGTTGGATCGGGACGAACTTCTGCAGGTGCTGTTGAAAAGCTATCTCCACGAGAAATGATGGAAGGGCGTCTGCTGGCGGCAGGCGCCCTTTTGAGGTTGTATAAGGAGTTGCTTGCTATGAAAAAAATCATTTCCCTGCTGTTGTCCGCCGCACTGCTGCTGGCGCTGCTGAGCGCTTGCCAGGAGCCTGCGCCATCCGTCTCGTCTGCTCCTGCAAAAGACTGGGCCGTTAATGAGCTGGCTTCGCTGGCCTTTGACTATTCCGGCCGGGAGGACCAGGACGGTCTGGAGAGCGTCCATGCCGAGACGGACCGGGAGTGGATAACGACCTATTTGGAAAACGCCTACGGCCTCCAGGAGCCGTGGGTGGACGCGGCGATGATCCGGGCCACGGGGGCGTCGGCCTTTGAGATTGCCGTGCTGCGCATGGAGGATGAAGGCGCTGCCGTCCGGGCCGCCACCGCTTTCATGAACTATATCTCCGCCCGCCAGGGGGATTTCACCGGCTATGCCCCGGCAGAGGCGGACATGGCGGCCAACGGGGAGATTTTGCAGGAGGGGCCCTACGCCGCCCTGTTTATCTGCCCCGATCCAAAACAGGCCAGCGCGGCGGTGGAGGCGGCGCTGGGCGGAGATTCTCAGCCCAGCCCGACACCCACCTTAGGGGTGCCCACTGATGATATCGATGAGCTTTTGGAGGCATTGCTGGAGTCCTGCGAGGATAGCGGCAATGATATGTCCAATCTGCAGCGGCTGGAGGGCAGCGGTCTGGAGGACTACATCACAAATGTCTACGGCCTGAGCCGGGAGCAGTGGACGGAAGCGGCCATTGCCCGAGATCCGGAAACCGCGTTTGAGGTGGCGGTCATCCGCGCATCTAATGATGGGGATGAGGTGTTTGACGGTGATCCGCCGGCTGTGATCCCCGGCGGTTTAAAGACGAGCGGTGCAATGAAAGAGAAGCTGGATGACTATCTGGCGGACAGGGAAGGGGAGTTCGACCCTGACAGCGACCAGGGAAAGCTGCTCCACAGGGCTATCGCAGGGAGCGGGGGAGAAGGAGATACCTGGTATGCTGTGTTGCTGGCCTGCACGGGCTGGGATAAGGCGACAGATGCTTTTGTCCAGGCAACGGGTACAGGGTTCAGCTGGACACCCCGGTACAATTATCTGGACACCGACCCGAACTATCCGGATCGCTGCGCGTTCACCCCGCCCAACAAGGACGATATGTCCCTCTACGACACCTCCGCTATCCTGGCCGCCTGGGAGGCGGGGGACCCGTCCGGCCTGTCCGACTATGACCGGGACATCTATGATGCCGCCCAAGCGGTGTTGGATCAGGTGCTGGAGGACGGCATGAGCGGCCTGGAGAAAGAAACTGCCATCTACGGCTGGGTGGTTCACAACGTAGATTATGACTGGACGCACCAGAATATCATGGTGCCCACCCCCCGGGAATCATTCACCCCCTACGGGGGTCTGGTGAACCATACAGCGGTGTGTCTGGGCTATGCCATGACCTTCCAGCTGTTGTGCGACCTGGCCGAGGTGGAGTGCATCACGGTGGTAGGCGCGGCATTCAACAGTGAGGAGGATCACGCCTGGAACATGGTGCGGCTCAACGGGAAGTGGTACTGCGTGGACGTGACCTGGGACGCCAACTACCGGGAGCAGGGTGCGACTGACTGGCCTGCGGAGTACTGGAACCATTTCAACGTCACCAGTGACGAAATGGCGGAAGAGAACCACCAGTGGGACTATGCCAACACCCCCGAGGCGGTTACGGCAGGCAATGGCCGGGACTGAGCCCCCTGTTTGGCCGCAGAATGGGACGGCCGGTGCTCCGCAGGATGGTGCGGAGTACCGGCTGGCTTGGTGAAAGAAAAAAATGAAAAGAAATGCAAGATACCCCTTTACAAATCTTTTTTTTCTGGTATAATGTAACCATTGCAGTTCTTTGAGCTGTAAACATATGGGCTCGTAGTGCAAGCAGGTCAGTTATATGCCCCACGTTTCAGGGGTGTAACTCGAATGGTTGTCACTTGGTTCACATCACATAAAACTGAATTCTGCAAAATGTGGCATGTAACTTAGGTCCACCCATATGGGCGATTAGCTCAGCTGGGAGAGCAAGTGGTCCATAAAGCAATGCAAAAATCCGAAGTTTTTCGAAGGCCCAGAGGTCAGAAACAGATGTTCCAAAAATCGAACATGGGCTCGTAGCTCAGCTGGGAGAGCGCCGCGTTCGCAACGCGGAGGTCGAGGGTTCGATCCCCTTCGAGTCCACCAAAAGCCTTAAAATCATGCGATTTTAAGGCTTTTTCTTGTGTTTGAAGAACAATTGTGATGGAACGTGTGGGTTCAAATCCCTCCTTCCGCGCCAAGTTCATGTGGTGAAAATGCTATCTTGCCCGTCAAGCCAGTGTTTTCAACCCATTCAAGGCCCTCGGAAAGTGAATTCCGAGGGCCTTGAAATTTTGCTATCCGTAAGCGTCAAATAGGGCTGAACCTACACCCCCTATGGTAGAATAGGAAGGAAG
>CAJTVM010000127.1 GCA_910579595.1 uncultured Oscillospiraceae bacterium | reverse complement strand
CACGGGGCAGGCCCTGGGTGATGTCGCCGCCGGCCACGCCGCCGGTGTGGAAGGTACGCATGGTGAGCTGGGTTCCCGGCTCGCCGATGGACTGGGCGGCGATGATGCCCACCGCCTCGCCCTGGCCCACAGGCTCGCTGAAGGCCAGGTTCATGCCGTAGCACTTGGAACACACGCCGCTGTGGGCCTCGCAGGTGAGCACGGAGCGCACCCGGACGGAGGGCTTGCGGTCGGGGTCGCCCTCGGCCTCGGCCTGCTCCTGGAGCTTGGCCTCGATCAGCTTGGCGGCGTCGTTCTCCACCAGGGTGTCCCGGCTGACCAGCACCTCGCCGGTTTTATAGTCCTTGAAGTCCTCGGTGAGGTAGCGGCCCCGCAGGCGCTCCACCAGCGGCTCGATGACCTGCCCGTTCTCGTTGATCTCGGACACGGTGATACCGTCGTGGGTGCCGCAGTCCTCCTCGCGGATGATGACCTCCTGGGACACGTCCACCAGACGGCGGGTCAGGTAACCGGAGTCGGCGGTACGCAGGGCGGTGTCGGCCATGCCCTTCCGGGCGCCTCGGGATGAGATGAAGTATTCCAGCACCGTGAGGCCCTCACGGAAGTTGGACTTGATGGGGATCTCGATGGTACGGCCGGAGGTGTCGGCCATCAGGCCGCGCATACCGGCCAGCTGACGGATCTGGGCCTGGGAACCACGGGCGCCGGAGTCCGCCATCATGAAAATGGGGTTGTAGCGGTCCATGGACGCCTGGAGGGCGTCGGACACATCGGCGGTGGTCTTTTCCCAGGCGGTGACCACCAGGCGGTAACGCTCGTCGTTGGTGAGGAAGCCGCGCTTGTACTGGTTTTCGATTTTGACAACTTCCTTCTCGGTGGCGGCAATGAGATCCCGCTTCTCATCGGGGACGGTCATGTCCGCGATGGCCACCGTCAGCGCGCCCCGGGTGGAGAACTTGTAGCCCCGGGCCTTGATGGTGTCCAGCACCTCGGCGGAGCGGGTGAAGCCGTGTTTGGCGATGCAGTAGTCCACAATCTTGCCCAGCTGCTTCTTGCCGCACATGAAGTTGACCTCCGGCTCAAAGACCTGCTCGGGATCGCTGCGGTCCACAAAGCCCAGGTCCTGGGGGATACCCTCGTTAAAGAGCAGACGGCCCACGGTGGTGCGCACCAGCTTGTGGCGCCGCTCACCGTCGATGAAAGCGGAGCGGCGCACCAGGATAGGCTCGTGGAGATCCAGCACGCCCTCGGCGTAGGCCAGCTGGGCCTCGTCGTCGTCGGAGAACACACTGTAGACCTCCTCCGCCTTGCCGTCCTTAGCTTCGGCGCACAGAGCGGGGGTGGTGCGGTACCAGCGGTTGGCCTCCTCGTCCCGCACCCACACACGGTCGTTGCCGTCCACCTCGCCGTCCGCCAGCGCCTTGGCGGCATCGGCGGCGGTCTGGTAGGCGAAATCGGGGTCGTAGGCGGGGTCGCGCTCGTAGGTCAGATAGTAGGAGCCCAGCACCATGTCCTGGGTGGGCACCGTGACCGGCCCGCCGTCGGAGGGCTTCAGCAGGTTGTTGGCGGCCAGCATGAGGATGCGGGCCTCGGCCTGGGCCTCGGCGGACAGGGGGACGTGGATGGCCATCTGGTCGCCGTCGAAGTCGGCGTTGAAGGCGGTACACACCAGGGGATGGAGCTTCATGGCCCGGCCCTCCACCAGCACCGGCTCAAAGGCCTGAATGCCCAGGCGGTGGAGGGTGGGCGCGCGGTTGAGCATAACGGGGTGCTCTTTAATCACGGACTCCAAAGCGTCCCACACGGCGGGGGATCCCTTGTCCACTTCCTTCTTGGCGGCCTTGATGTTGCTGATGCCGCTCTCCACCAGCTTCTTCATGACGAAGGGGCGGAACAGCTCGATGGCCATCTCCTTGGGTACGCCGCACTGGTAAATTTTCAGCTCGGGGCCGACCACGATGACGGAACGGCCGGAGTAGTCTACGCGCTTGCCCAGCAGGTTCTGGCGGAAGCGGCCCTGCTTGCCCTTCAGCAGATCGGACAGGGACTTCAGCGCCCGGTTGTTGGCTCCGGTGACGGCGCGGCCCCGCCGGCCGTTGTCGATGAGGGCGTCCACCGCCTCCTGGAGCATCCGCTTCTCGTTGCGCACGATGATGTCCGGCGCGTTGAGCTGGATCAGGCGCTTCAGGCGGTTGTTGCGGTTGATCACACGGCGGTACAGATCGTTCAAATCGGAGGTGGCGAACCGGCCGCCGTCCAGCTGCACCATGGGGCGAAGCTCCGGGGGAATCACCGGCAGCACGTCGATGATCATCCACTCCGGCTTGTTGCCGGACATACGGAAAGCGTCCACAACCTCCAGGCGCTTGACCAGCTTGGCCTTCTTCTGGCCGCTGGCATCCTTCATCTGGGCGCGTAGGCTGACGGACAGCTCCTCCAGATCCAGATCGGCCAGCAGCTTCTTCACGGCCTCCGCGCCCATGCCGGCCTCAAAGTCATCCTCATAGTACTCCCGCAGCTTTTTGTACTCCGCGTCTGTGAGGATTTGGTTGCGGGTCAGGTGGGTGTACTCGGGGCCGGGATCGGTAACGATATAGGCGGCGAAATACAGTACCTTTTCCAAAATCCGGGGGCTGATGTCCAGCAGCAGGCCCATCCGGGAGGGGATGCCCTTGAAGTACCAGATGTGGGACACGGGGGCGGCCAGCTCAATGTGGCCCATGCGCTCCCGGCGCACCTTGGCCCGGGTGACCTCCACGCCGCAGCGGTCGCACACCTTGCCCTTGAAGCGGATTTTCTTGTACTTGCCGCAGTGGCACTCCCAGTCCTTGGTGGGGCCAAAGATCTTCTCGCAGAACAGGCCGTCCCGCTCGGGCTTCAGGGTGCGGTAGTTGATGGTCTCCGGCTTCTTCACCTCGCCAAAGGACCACTCGCGGATCTGCTCCGGGGAGGCGATGCCGATGCGGATGGCGTTAAATTCAGCGTAGCTCATGCTCAAACCTCCCTTTCTCAGTCCTCGGCGCCATAGAGGTCATCCTCGTCGGCGCCGGTATCTTCCTCGTCGGCAGCGGCCAGATCGTCGTCATCGCTGCTCTCCTTCATGGTGTAGCCCGCGTCGGTGAACTCGCTCTCGCTGCCCACGTCCGCATAGCGGTCATAGTCATCATCGCGGAAGCGGCCGGGCTGGTAGTTGTCCTCGTCCTCATCCTTCAGCTCAATTTCGTTTCCGTTCTCGTCCAACACCTGGATGTTCAGGCATAGGGCCTGGAGCTCCTTCACCAGCACCTTGAAGGACTCGGGCACGCCGGGCTTGGGCACGTTGTAGCCCTTGACAATGGACTCGTAGGTGCGCACGCGCCCCGTCACATCGTCGGACTTGACGGTCAGAATTTCCTGTAGGGTATACGCCGCGCCGTAGGCCTCCAGGGCCCACACCTCCATCTCGCCGAAACGCTGGCCGCCGAATTGGGCTTTGCCGCCCAGGGGCTGCTGGGTGACCAGGGAGTAGGGGCCGGTGGAGCGTGCGTGGATCTTGTCGTCCACCAGGTGGTGGAGCTTGAGGAAGTAGACATAGCCCACGGTGACGGGGTTGTCGAACCGTTCGCCGGTGCGCCCGTCGTATAGCCAGCTCTTGCCGTCCTCCCGGAGGCCGGCAAGCTTCAAGGTGTCGGCGATATCCTTCTCGTCCGCGCCGTTGAAGATGGGGGTGGCCACCTTCCAGCCCAGGGCCTTGGCGGCGTAGCCCAAGTGGACCTCCAGCACCTGACCGATGTTCATACGGGAGGGCACGCCCAGGGGGTTCAGCACGATGTCCAGCGGGGTGCCGTCGGGCAGGAAGGGCATATCCTCCTGGGGCAGGATGCGGGACACCACGCCCTTATTGCCGTGGCGGCCGGCCATCTTGTCGCCTACGGAAATCTTCCGCTTCTGGGCGATATAAACCCGCACCACCTGGTTGACACCAGGGGACAGCTCCGCGCCCTCCTCCCGGGAGAACACCTTCACGTCCACCACGATGCCGTACTCGCCGTGGGGGACCTTCAAAGAGGTATCGCGGGTCTCGTGGGCCTTCTCGCCGAAGATGGCGCGCAGCAGGCGCTCCTCGGCGGTCATTTCCGTCTCGCCCTTGGGGGTGACCTTGCCCACCAGGTAGTCGCCGGCGCGCACTTCCGCGCCCACGCGGATGATGCCCCGCTCGTCCAGATCCTTGAGCACGTCCTCGCCCACGTTGGTGATGTCGCGGGTGATTTCCTCGGGCCCCAGCTTGGTGTCCCGGGCCTCCGTCTCGTATTCCTCGATGTGGATGGAGGTGAATACGTCCTCCTTCACCATCCGCTCGTTGAGCAGGATGGCGTCCTCGTAGTTATAGCCCTCCCAGGTCATGAAGCCCATGAGGATATTCTTGCCCAGGGCAATCTCGCCTTGGGATGTGGAGGGGCCGTCGGCCAGGGTGTCATGGGCGTGAACCTTGTCGCCCACGGCCACGATGGGCCGCTGGTTGATGCAGGTGCCGTGGTTGGAGCGCAGGAACTTGGTCAGCTTGTAGTCCTTCTCACCCTTGCCGTCGTAGCGGACGGTGACATGGGTGGCGTCCACGGCGGTAACTTCGCCGTCGCCCTCGGCCAGCACGGCCACCTCGGAGTCCTGGCAGTTTTTGTACTCCTGGCCGGTGGCCACCACAGGAGCCTCGGTGGTGAGCAGGGGCACGGCCTGACGCTGCATATTGGCGCCCATCAGGGCGCGGTTGGCGTCGTCGTTCTGGAGGAATGGGATCTGGGCGGAGGCCACGGACACCATCATCTTGGGGGATACGTCCACGAAATCCACCCGGTCGGCGTCCACCTCGATGATCTCGTTGCGGTGGCGGCAGGCCACACGGGCGCGGGTGAAGTAGCCGTCCTCGTCCACCGGCTCGGTGGCCTGGGCCACGTTGAACTCGTCCTCCACGTCGGCGGTCATATACTCGATCTGGCCGGTCACCCGGACGGCGGTGCACCTGCCCTTCTCGTCCAGAATTTTCTCCGTCTTGCGGTAGGGGGCTTCGATAAAGCCGTAGCGGTTCACCCGGGCATAGGAGGCCAGGTAGGAGATCAGGCCGATGTTGGGGCCTTCCGGCGTCTCAATGGGGCACAGCCGGCCATAATGGGAGTAGTGGATATCACGCACGTCGAAGGAGGCGCGGTCACGGCTCAGGCCGCCGGGACCCAGAGCGGACAGACGGCGCTTGTGGGTCAGCTCCGCCAGGGGGTTGGTCTGGTCCATGAACTGGGACAGAGGGCTGGAGCCGAAGAACTCCTTGATAGCCGCGGTGACGGGCCGGATGTTGATGAGGGACTGGGGCGTAACGATGTCCAGATCCTGAATGGTCATACGCTCCCGGATCACCCGCTCCATGCGGGTGAAGCCGATGCGGAACTGGTTTTGCAGCAGCTCGCCCACGCAGCGCAGGCGGCGGTTGCCCAGGTGGTCGATATCGTCGGGGGCGCCCACGCCGAAGGCCAGACAGTTGAGGTAGTTGATGGTGGCCATCATGTCGTCCACCGTGATGTGCTTGGGGATCAACTCGTCCATGTTGTCATGGATCAGGTCGAAAAAGTCCCTCTGGCTGAGCTTCTCGTTCTCCCGTTTCTCCAGCAGCTCCTTCAGCACGGTAAAGCGCACCTTCTCGGTGACGCCGGCGTCCTCGGGGTTGAAGTCCACGAAGTCCTTCATGTCTACCATGCCGTTGGAGAACACCTTTACCATGTGCACGCCGGTGTGGAGATCCTCCACCTCCACCACGGCCTCGTTAACGCCCAGAGCGCCCAGCTTCTGGGCCTTCTCCCGGGTGAGCACCTCGCCCGCCTCGGCCACGATCTCGCCGGTGGAGGGATCGGCCGCGGGGGCCGCCAGCTTCTGTCCGGCCAGACGGGTCCAGATGGCCAGCTTCTTGTTGAACTTGTACCGGCCCACGTTGGACAGATCATACCGCCGGGGATCGAAGAACAGGGTGGTGAGCAGGTTCTCGGCGGAGTCCACCGTGGGGGGCTCGCCGGGGCGCAGCTTGCGGTAAATCTCCAGCAGGGATTCCTCGTAGGTTTTGCAGGAATCCTTCTCCAGGGTGGCCAGGATCCGGGGATCCTCGCCGAACATCTCGATGATGCCCGCGTCGGTGCGGGGGCCGACGGCCCGGATCAGGCAGGTCACGGGGAGCTTGCGGTTCTTGTCGATGCGGACATAAAACACGTCGGACAGATCCGTCTCATACTCCAGCCACGCGCCCCGGTAGGGGATGACGGTGGATGCGAAGGTGATGTTGTCCGCCTTGTCCGCGGTCCGGGAGTAGTACACGCCGGGAGAGCGGACCAGCTGGGACACAATGACGCGCTCCGCGCCGTTGATCACGAAGGTGCCCGCATCGGTCATGATGGGGAAGTCCCCCATGAAAATGTCCTGCTCCTTGATCTCGTTGGTGGCCTTGTTGCGCAGGTGGACCTGCACCTTCATG
>CAJTVM010000126.1:1075-6515 GCA_910579595.1 uncultured Oscillospiraceae bacterium | reverse complement strand
TGGCGGTGAAAACCCGTTTTGTCATGCCGCCCCTGTTTGTGGTGCTTCTGATTGGCGGTTTTGTGTTCGCCAACCGCTGCCCCTACGCCTACGGGCAGACCGAGCTGACCACCTTCCGCCAGAGCGACGCCCAGATTGCCCAGCAGCGGGTGAACGAAACCTTTGGCCGGGTGAACACCCTGGCGGTTATCGTGCCCAAGGGGGACTATGAGCAGGAGGGCCGGCTGCTCCGGGAACTGGATCGTATGCCCGAGACGGACACGGTGCTGGGCCTGGCCAATGTGGATGCCATGGACGGCTATGTCCTCACAGACCGGCTGACACCCCGGCAGTTTGCCGAGCTGACCGATCTGGATATTGAGGTGGCCCGGCTGCTCTACTCCGCCTACGCCGTGGACCAGGAGGACTACGGACAGGTAGTTTCCGGCCTGGACAGCTACGGCGTACCCTTGATTGATATGTTCCTGTATGTCTATGACATGATGGACGAGGGCTACATCTCTCTGGACGCGGACATGACTGAGACCATTGAGGACCTCCACGTCCAGCTGACCGACGCCCAGCTGCAATTGAAGGGGGAGAACTACAGCCGTCTGGTCTTACAGCTCAACCTGCCCGAGGAGGGGGAGGAGACCTTCACTTTTCTGGACACTCTGCATGAAATTGTGGGCCGTTACTACCCGGAAAATTCCCTCCTGGTGGGCAACTCCACCAGCGATTTTGACCTGTCCGCCTCCTTCGGCAACGACAACATGCTCATCAGCATTTTGACCATCGTATTCGTCATTCTGGTGCTGGTGTTTACCTTCAAATCCGCCGGGCTTCCGGTGCTGTTGATCCTGGTCATCCAGGGCAGTGTCTGGATCAACTTCTCCTTCCCTTACTTACAGAAGGAACCCCTGTTCTTCCTCAGCTATCTGGTGGTCAGCTCCATCCAGATGGGCGCAAATATTGACTACGCCATTGTCATCGCCAACCGCTATGTGGAGCTGAAACAGACCATGTCCCTCAAGGATGCGGTTATCGAGTCGCTGAATGAGGCTTTCCCCACCATTATTACCTCAGGCACTATTTTGGCCTCCGCCGGCGTGGCCATCGGCCTGCTGTCCACCACAGCCTCCATCGCCTCCATCGGCGTGTGTCTGGGCCGGGGCACGTTAATCTCCATCTTCCTGGTGATGGGTATCCTTCCCCAGATTCTGCTGCTGGGCGACACCATCATTGAAAAGACTGCCTTTACCCTGAAGACCCGGCATCCCGTCCAGACCCACACCGGCAGTCTGCTGGTGGACGGCCACGTCCGGGGATACATCTCCGGCATGGTGGACGCCGATTTCAGCGGCATCCTCCATGGCAGCATCAATGCGGCGGTGGCAACGGGGGCTGTCCGGCCGGAGGAGCCGCCCCAACCAGCGGCAATCCCTGCGGGAAAGGGGGCGGATTCTCATGCGTAAACGTGTCGACCGGCTGTTCCCCATCCTTCTGGCGGTCTGGATTCTGACCTCGCTGGTCCTGCCCGCCTGGGCCACGGAGGAAAGCACTGTCACCATCTCCAACGTAGCGGACCTCCAGCGTTTCGGGAAAAACTGCGCTCTGGACACCTGGTCCCAGGGCAAGACTGTTACCCTCACCGCCGACCTGGACCTGAGCGGGGTGGATTTCACCCCCATTCCCACCTTCGGCGGCACCTTTTTAGGCCAGGGACACACCATCTCCGGGCTGTGTCTCACCTCCGCCGGTTCCACCCAGGGGTTGTTCCGCTATATCCAGCCCGGCGGGCTGGTACGGGACTTGACCGTCAAGGGTACGGTGGCCCCCGGGGGTACCCGCTCCACCGTGGGAGGCATCGTGGGCAACAACGCAGGAACCCTGCAAAGCTGTGCCTTTCACGGCGTGGTTCAGGGGGATGCCACCGTGGGCGGCATCGCCGGATACAACAGCATCACCGGTGAGATTACCGGTTGTTCCGTCTCCGGTTCTGTCAGCGGCAAGAATATCACCGGCGGCATTGCGGGCCGGAATTTGGGGTTGCTGCTCAAATGTGAAAGCAGCGCCGGAGTGAATCTGACCCGGAAGGAAACCAATGTGGACCTGATGGACGCGGATACGGCTGCCATCCTGAAGGAGCGGGCCGCGGCGGACGACGAAACCTACCACCTGCTGGACGGCTGCTTTGATACCGGTGGCATCGTGGGCTATTCCAGCGGCGTGGTGCAGAGCTGCGTCAATCGCGGCACGGTGGGCTACCCCCATGTGGGGTACAACACCGGCGGCATCGCCGGGCGGCAGGACGGCTATCTGTCCGGCTGTACCAACAGCGGCACCGTCTACGGACGGAAGGACGTGGGCGGCATTGTGGGCCAGGCGGAGCCCTATGTGCTTGTGGACCCTGGCCGGGACACGCTGGAGCAGCTGCGCCAGGAGCTGAACACCCTGGAAAACCTGATTAACCGCGCGCTGGACGACGCGGAGCGCACCGGAGACAGCGTCTCCGCCCAGCTCAGCGCCATGGGAGACTACGCCGGCAGCGCCAAGGACAGCACCAAGGAGCTGCTGGACCGGGTTTCCGATTTTACCGACGAGAACATCGGCACCATCAACACCCTGACCGCCGACATCACCGGCGCGCTGGACAAAATTTCTCCCGCCCTGGACGATCTGTCCGACGTGGGCGGGCGGCTGGAGCGCCTGTCCCGCCAGCTGGGGGACGCTTTGGATTCTCTGGGCGGCGCGGTGGACACCGGCGATCGGGCCGCGCGGGACCTGCGTCTCGCGGTGGAGAAGCTGCGGCAGTCCGCCTCCGGGCTGACCACGGCGGTAAGCCGGCTGGAACGCGCGCTGGACGCCTTTCAAGGCTTTCTGGATTTGGGAAGCGGCTCCATCTCCGTCAGCTCTCTTCTGGCGGCGCGGGAGGAGCTGCGTCAGGCATTCCGCGCCCTGCGGGGAGTGGGGGATGATCTGGATGATGCCCTGTCTCAGCTCCAGCAGGCCCTGAGCCGCTCCGGCGCTCTGTCCAGCCAGCTGGGAGACGCCCTGGATACACTGGAGGAGGCCTCTGACACCTCCGCCGTCATCGGGCGGCTGCTGCGCCGGGCGCTGGATACCATTGGCGATGCGGTGGATACGCTCACCGAGGACGGTCCTGCGGAGTTCACCCCCCTGGGGGAGGACTTCCGGCAGGCCGGCGACAGCCTTTATGATGCCATGAGCGGCCTGCTGGAGGAGATGGACGGGCTGAACAGCGCCCTTCAGACCGGGAACGGCACCCTGACCGCCGACCTGCGGGCCATCAACCGGCAGTTTAACGCGGTATTCACCCTTCTGCTGGACGCAATGGATGACGCCAGGGACACCGCTGAAGGCGGCCTGGAGGGCATCATTCAGGACACCTCCGATGAGGACATCTCCGCCACCCGGGAGGGCAAGGTGGCGGACTGCTCCAACCTGGGAACCGTGGAGGGAGACCGCAACGTGGGCGGCATTGCCGGTGCCGTGGCCATTGAATTCGACCTGGACCCGGAGGACGACACGACCGGCCGGTTCTCCTTTGGCAGCAGCTACGAGACCAAGGCGGTGCTGATGAACTGCGTCAATCGTGGGGCCGTCACCGGCAAGAAGGACTGCGTGGGCGGTCTGGCGGGGCGCATGGACCTGGGTACTGCCTTGGAGTGCCAGAATTACGGCCCGGTAGCCAGCACCGGCGGGAACTATGTGGGGGGTGTGGCCGGCTATGCGGACGCCTCCATCCGCAGCTGCCATGTCAAGAGCACCCTGTCCGGAGAGAATTACGTCGGCGGCATTGCCGGCTGGGCCAGCCGTCTGCGGGACTGCCGTGCCATCGTCACAATCGAGGAAGGCACGGAGTATCTGGGAGCCATTGCCGGCGGCATAGAGACGGATGGGGCGCTGTCCGGCAATCTCTTTGTAGACACCGGCACCGCCGGGGTGGACGGCGTCAGCTACGCGGGGCGGGCCGAGCCCATCCCCTTTAACGCGCTGAGCCAGCTGCCCGATATTCCGCCAGAGTTCACCGCCTTTACGCTGACTCTGGTGGCGGAGGAAAAAACGGTGGCGCAGATTCCCTTCCTCTACGGGGAGGACCTGTCCAGGCTCGACCTGCCCCCTGTGCCAGAGCTGGAGGGCAATTACGGCGTCTGGCCGGAGTTTGATGTCTCCGGCCTGCGCTCCGACCTGACCGTGAACGCGGTCTATACCCCTTGGGTTACTGTGGTGGCCAGCCGGGAGCTGTCCGGAAAGCTGGCCCTGGCCCTGGCGGAGGGACAGTTTACCGGGGACGCCGTTCTCCATGTGACAGACAGCGTCCAGGTTCCGCCCCAGGAGGCGGGGGAGCAGGCCGTCGTGTGGGACGTCGTTCTCGCTGGAGCGGAGCCAGAGGATTCCGTTCCTTTGCGGCTGTTAAGCCCTGACAGCGGTACCCATGTCTGGCAGTATCAGAACGGCCAGTGGCAACAGGTGGAAGCCGTCCAAAACGGACAGTATCTATTGCTGACCATGACCGGAACCCAGGGCACTTTCTGTATCCAATCTACTCGGAGCGCCCTGTGGCTGATCCCCGCTGTCGTGGGCGGTTTGGCTGCCTTGGCAGCACTCGTGCTGATTGCCGGCAAACACAAGAGAAAGGCCGCCAAGGCTCAGAAAGGAAAAGAGGAGCCAGCATCGAAATAAAATGCCCCGCTCGCTGGATAGACTTATTTCATCCGGCAAATCGAATCCCGGCAAAAAGAGCAGGGGCGCAGTACCGGCCTGGACCATATTCTGCCGCTATAGACTCAAAGCCGCCGTATCACGGAGAAACGTGATACGGCGGCTATTCGTACTCTGAATCCACTATATTCCAGCCACCGCGCGGCGCAGAGAGCCAGGCAGACGGGACCGATGGCACACACTTGCTTGGTAAACTTCTAATAAGCACAAAGATGGGCTGTGGATAATTTATAAATCCATAACCCATCTTGCGCTTTTGCACTACGAATTGTCAGCCAACAGTCTCCTTGCGTGAGTTCCTTACCACTATTAACGCAACGGGTTGGCGGTTTTTCCAACTTTACCGCCATGATGTACAGCCATGGTTATTCCTCCTCTTGTGGCTTATGCAATTTCCGAAATTAAACGACCATAGACAGCCTGGTCAAGGTCGTTATCGTTCATACAACCAGCAGAGCGGTTATAATACTTCGGTATACGGGTATGATAGTCGCTTAAGGCATCTGGATGTCTTTGCGTGTACTCGATGACTTTGGCATATTCCCAGTGCTCGAAATCACGCTCCATGTTTTTCCAGACGTCTATTTTGGTAAGGTTCTCATATCCTGGTTCCATCTTCATCCGCTCGATGATAACACCATATAGGTATTGATGAGCTTTAAAGAGAAAGTTTTTTCGCACCCACCATTTTGGGACGAGCAGAATTTTTTGTCCG
>CAJTVM010000126.1:0-1065 GCA_910579595.1 uncultured Oscillospiraceae bacterium | reverse complement strand
ATATGGCTGCTCAGTTTCGACCCAAGAGTGAGCGTGTAAATCCCAGGACTTAATTATATGCTTGCTAATGGGCGTTTTATCATAAGTGCGCATAAGTTCGGCAGTGAACTGGCTGAGAGGAAGTCTCAAAATATTTGTCAAAAGATCACTCATGCAGTCCTCTGCAAAGTCTTCAACAAAAATGGATATATCTTGTATCCGGGAAATGGATGGGATGTTGTTCGCCAACTTACACAGACCGCTCAGACTGTCCCGCATACCGTGTGGTGTCTTACCTTTCCCGTTATAGCCTGTGCCATATCCAAGCTTGGTGTCATTGATTTCATGCGCTTCGTCAAAGACAGCGGTACAGCCCCAATGTCCATGCCGCATATCCCAATACAGTTTATCTTCGAAATCGGATATAAGTGCGGCAGCATATCTGCTGAAATCATCTTGACTTCGTTCAATCAGGCAGGGGTCAAGAAACAGTCTGGTATCGCTGCGGGTTGTAATGTCGACAAAGGGAAAATGCGAATGACCAGGTGGAAGGCCCAAATGGGCGGAAATATGCATTAAATCGTACTCCTTTGCAAATAAAATATCTATCGTCAACACACAGTAAAGGAAACGCTCCTTGTTTCACCTCTTTTCGGACGACAGATTTTACTTGCAATCGGCTGCGAATCATGGTAAACTCAATTTGCCACAATCGATGAAGTACCATTCGCTGTGCTTTGTCGCCTAAGAGCGCCGGGGAGACTCGGCGTTTTTTCGTTGCCTTGGTTTGTGTGGTAGAAAGATTTTCTAAGAACATTGTAGAAATGTATCGAGATCGTTGGCCTGTTACTCAAAAGTGAGTTCTTCTTGATTTATATTGTAAATTTCCAACTGATTTTGAATATTCAACTCACTGACAATATAGCCTCTCATATTACAGGCCCTAATAAAATCCTGAATGCGGTTGATACCATTAATCTCTCGTAAGGTAATTACAATTCCAAAATTCAATTCTCCCATAGTTCGCATTGCCAACCGTTCTTTTGATGTTACCGCAAGTCCCCAAAATCGGTCACCATATGATTT
>CAJTVM010000125.1 GCA_910579595.1 uncultured Oscillospiraceae bacterium | reverse complement strand
AAGCAGGAGGCCGGATACTCGCCAAGAGTATCCAGTCTCCTGCTTTGTCGAATAAAGGCAAAACCTGTCGGCACCTGCGGTTGCCGAGGCCCCCCGTTTCGATGCACTGTCCCCGTCCCACCAATGCACGAAACGGAGGTAACACAATGTTTGACCCCAAGAGCGACTATGCTCTGAACAAGATAGACCCGGAGGCCATTGTTTACATAGATGCTTCCGGGGTGCTGACGCGCCTTACCTTGGCGGACTTCTCCAGCCCGGAAGAATTTCAGCGGTGGAAAATGTGGTCTGACGAAAGTTATCGTCAGATCGAGAACGCGGGCATCGCTTTCTCCAAGCACACCCTGTCCCTGTCTTCTCTGTCCGAAAAGGCGACCACTACCCAATCGCCGGAGGACACGCTAATGGAAACCCTGGAACAGCAGGAGCGCGAGGAAATGCGCTGTCTGCTCATGGAGGGCCTTGGCAAGTGCCTGACCCCGAAACAGCACCGCCGCCTTTGGCTGTCGTGCTTTTGCGGTCTCACAGTAAGGCAGATTTCTCAAACTGAAAATGCCAATTTTCAGAACGTAGCTAAAAGTATCGTAGCGGCAAAGAAAAAGCTACAAAAATTTATGAGGATGCAGGGAGACAAAACCCCGTTTTAAGGCCGATAGGTGAAGGACGCATTTCCCTCTATCCTTCACTCGTACATCGACAACTGAATACACGGTATTGCGGGTACGAAAACCATGTAGCAGCGGAATAGGACGCGCCGCCAGGACGACAGCTTGTGAAAGGGGGACCAAATGGACAAGCTGTACGAGCGATCAACGTAGTCCTTGTAAACTGGTTTAGCAGCCAGGACGCATTGACCTGCATGGGGAACAATGATACTTGCTCACGCCCGTCCATAGACTTGAGACGGAACCCTGCGGCACACGGAAGTCCCAGCAGATCACAGATTTGCCGGGGCAAGCCAGACCAGCACCAAGAGCGAGCTTTTGCCAACAGGCGGAGGCAAGCGATATGGAGCTTTTTACGGCGCAACGATGTTGTGGAGTTATGACAGCCGCGCCAGCGGCGACCCATGAATAAGAGGCAATACCCCCTTTCGCCGGGGATGCGTGGCAAATACGGCGAAGCATCGAAACGGAAAAAAAGCAGCCGCGTCGGAAACAGGCCGCAGATGTTATGCGGCACCGCTGCACTCCGGCGCGGCTGTCCCTTTCAACGGGAGGCACATATGAATCAAAAATCTACCCCCAAAGTGGGGAAGCAGGGGGCACCTGATCCGCTGGACGCGCCCTCCACCTATAGCGTAGAAGGGCGGACCTTTGTGGTCCAGCCGGTTTTCCAGGAAACTGGAGATACCACCCTTGCCGCGCTGCTGCTGAATCTCATGAGGGCCGACGCCACTTTCAAATAGATATTGCCGCATCCGTGACATTACTGGCCGGACGTAGTATAACTAATCCTGTAAATACTGCTGTTTGGCTGCCGGAAAGGAGGCTGTGATGAAACAGTCAAAGAGCAGAAAATGCCGCGAGGCCACGGCGTTCCTCTATGAGCGCCTTTCCCGCGACGATAATTTAGACGGCGACAGTTACAGTATTCAGAACCAAAAGAAGCTGCTCACCAAGGTCGCCAAAGAAAAGGGATATACCAATCTTGTCCATTTCTATGACGATGGGATTTCCGGCGTCACGATGGACCGTCCCGGCTTCGTCTCCATGCTTCAGGAGATCGAAAAGGGCAAAGCCGCAGCTGTGTTTGTGAAAGACCTCTCCCGCTTGGGGCGGAACTATATTGAGGTTGGGCGGCTGACCGAAGAATTTTTCCCGGAGCATGACATCCGGCTGGTGGCGGTGTCTGACGCCATTGACACCGATGAGGGCGAGAACGAGTTAGCGCCCATAAAAAATCTGTTCAATGAGTGGTATGCCCGTGACATTTCCAAGAAACGGCGCATCAGCAACAAGATCAAAGGCAATTCTGGTGAGCCGATGGGCCAGCCGCCCTACGGATATCAGAAGGACCCGGACAATCCAAAGCGGTGGATCGTGGATGAACCTGCCGCCGCTGTGGTGCGGAGGATATACCGCATGAGCCTGGACGGGATGGGTGTGGAACAGATCGCTGATGCCCTTAGTAAAGAGGAAATTCTGACCCCACGTTTCTATTGGCAGGCCAAGGGTGTTCAGCGGGCCGGGAAGCCGCCAAAGTATGGCCCCTGCCACTGGAACAGCTCAACCGTTACCAAAATCCTTACGCTCCAGGAATATTGCGGCGATGTTCTCAATTTCAAGACCTACTCCAAGTCCTACAAAAACAAGCGCCGCATTGAAAATGACCGCGAGAATTGGGCAATCTTCAAGGATGTGCATGAGGCCATCATTGACCGGGCCACCTGGGAGAAAATTCAGGAGCGGCGGGGAAAGGTCCGTAAGCGCCGCACTCATGAAGGTGAGAAACATATGTTTTCCGGCCTTTTGGTCTGTGCGGACTGCGGCAATAACCTTCACTTCCATTTCAACCAGGGCAACCCGGAGATCGAGTATTTCAACTGCTCCAACTACAAGGGCAACCGTGGAACTTGTTCCTCTACACACTATATCCGCGCCGACTTTCTGGAGCAGATTGTGCTGGCCGAAATCAGGCGGTTGACCCGCTTTGTCTGCCACTATGAAAAAGAGTTCGCCGCATTGATGATGGGCTTCACCCAGCAGGCGGCGGAGGATGAGCGAAAGCTCATTCAGAAGGAGCTGGATACCGCGAAAGCCCGTGACCGGGAGCTTGATTCCTTGTTTGAGCGTATTTATGAGGACAATGTGGCCGGTAAGCTGAGTGACGAGCGTTTTGCCCAAATGTCCACTAAGTATGAGGACGAGCAGAAGGAACTCCGAGCCAAGATCAAGACCTTGCAGGAGGGCATTGAACGCACCAAGAGCAAGGCCGTGACAGCGGATATGTTCATCTCGTCTGTCCGCAAGTACACGCGGGCCAAAAAGCTCACACCCAGAATGCTGGACGAACTGGTTCAATACATCGAAGTTCATCAGGCGGAGAAAGTCAATGGGACGTGGGTACAGCGCCTCACCATCCATTATAACTGTGTGGGGGCGATCACGATTCCCGGAGCATTGTCCCTCCCGATGCCGGACATCACAGTGAACACCCGCAAGGGTGTATATGTCAGCTATCAGCCTGACACCCAAGCAGGGTGACAGTATGGCAGGGCAGAGGCTCTATGGTCACATTGCCTTTGATCTCACCGCCATTCGCTTTTGAGCATAGAGAAAGCGAGTGGCCTTACAGCATTTCTCAAATGCTATAAGACCACTCGCCATGGTCCGAGTGACAGGACTTGAACCTGCGGCCTCTTGACCCCCAGTCAAGCGCGATACCAAACTTCGCCACACCCGGATATTTGGCACTCTCACGAACCTTAAGTATATTACCACACTGCATAAGAAAAAGCAAGAGGAAAATTAAATTTTTTCAAAAATAATTTCCTCAGAGAGCAGGGCGGCCAAAAACCGCAGCGGCCCACCGAAAAACTCGGTGGGCCGCTACAGGTCGATTCAAGAAAAAGAGAGGAGAGGAGTTGTCATTGCATCTGATGTATTAAGGATACTATATTCCAGGGCAAAATGGTGTATAGACTTTGAAATATCTTTGAACAATTTGTGAAACGTCAAATCGAGTCCCCATCCGGCATTTGATCTTTCCCAGTTTCCCTCCTCTGCCTTGCCCGCAGCAGCTCCAATGCCCGAAGGGCGGCATCCAAATCACCGGCGGGAATCCACACGCGGCCCGGTGGCAGGAGGGCCGGGGTGCTGGTATCCCTCCAGCCGGGCTCAAACCAAGGTGATGAAGTCGCTGCTGGCATAGCCCTCAGCACCGTCGAAGGACACCAGATACCAGCCCTGCCACTGGTTGAGGATGGTCAGCCGTGCCCCATCATAGGCCTTGGCAATCACCGGAGCGGAGGTGGACGGCCGGGAGCGGATATTCAGATACCCCCAATCCACATCTACCACACCCTGCCGCTGGGCGCCGCCAGGGCTCATAAACGGGATCTTGAAGTACTCGGTGAGGGCCAGCACTATGGCCCTTGCAGTCTCGTCCAGATGGTTCTTGATCCAGGTGGCATCATCCTCGTTGTCATGGTAGCCCAGCTCGATAAACACCGATGGGGCACGGGGCTGGCGCACCTCGCCGATGGATGTGGTCGCCTCCGCCCGCACCCGGTTGGGCAGTGGGTAAATGACCTTCAAATTTTCCGCCATGATCTCCGCCGCCCGCTTGCCATTGGAGCTGCCGGGATAGTAGAACACGATGATGCCCCGGGTTCCACCGTAATTGCTGGGGGCGGAGGCGTTGGAGTGCAGGGCCAGATGGAGATCATAAGTACCGGCGTTGGAGGCCCGGATAGAGGACGCGGCAGTCATGTCGGGGGTATTGCGGACATAGCGGATGCCGGATGCGTCAAGGTAGGGAATCATGGCATCAGCCAAGCGGTTCATCCACTCCTCCTCGCTGCCGCCGTTGACGTACATATTTGCCTCCTGTGTAGAAGGCGACAAGTAGATAATAGGCATAGAAAAACCCTCCTTTGAACCATCCTATGCGGCAATCCAGGATTTGACAAAGGAGGGCATTCTTCTGAGGCACGGCCTATCCCAGCGCCGCGAACGCCGCCTCAGCCCCGCCCGGGGCGCTGGAGCCAAACAGATAGACGCTCCCGTCCGTCCCTGTGACCAGCAGCCACGGCCCTATGCGGGGGTCGATGCAGCAGGTGAAGCTGCCCCACGCCTCACAGCGGTAGGTGCCGGTGTACGCACTGTTCATTCCGGTGCCCACAACCCGGCTGAGCCGGGGCAGCTCATCCACCAGCTCCGCAGACCGGATGTTCTCCAGTACCACGCTCCAGTGTCCGCCGAAGTGGGAGCCTGCCAACTCTGTCTCTGTCACCTCCAGCTCAACCGGGGCGTTTTCCAGCCCAATCAGCCACACCCCGGCCAGCGGGCAGGCCAGCAGCAGGGCCAGCCCCAGCCCCATAAACACCTGGGCTGGTCGGCGGGCCAGGTTGAAGGTAGTGTTGATGCCCACCCGGTCGTTCACGATGCACCGGCGGTCGTTAGGGTTGTAGTACAGCATCCCCCAAATCCAATGGTCGTCGTCATCTACATAATAGCCCTGCCCGCTGTCCTGGGTGAGCTGCTCCTGAACGCGCCGCACCCGGAACTCAATGCCGATGACCGCCGCGCACACCGCCAGACAGTATGCCAGCACCACCGCCATATGCCACCAGATGTGGGCCTCCGTCAGCCATAACCCCACGTTAAGCAGCCCCGTGGCCCAGGCGGCGGTGAGCCAACACTTCCCCCAGTTGTACCGCCGGATGCGGGTCAGAGCAATGGTGCGGTCCGTATTCTCATCTACCACCTCCGCCCTGCCGCGGTACAGATAGCGGTAGCACAGGTAAAAAAGCAGCACCGTGGCCGTACCTATCGCCCACAGCCACCACAGCGTCCGTTCAAAAAGCAACGGAACCAAGCTGACCAGGAAGGGCGGCAGGAACCACCAGAGTGAGATCCACCGCATTTCCATCGCTGCGGCCTTCAGGTCCGTGACCATCTGCGGCACGTCCTTTCGCCGCCATCCCCGTTCCTCCTTGAGCCGCCCCAGGGCCTTGTTACACCGAATATAGGGGATGAAAAACACAACACACACCACCGCAATCCAGGTGAGCCACACCGTCATAAATACGCCGAAGCTCCGGATAAACAGGCTGGGCGCCACCGCCGCCAGGGAAATCCAGCACGTCAGTTTCATCTCCCGCCGGAACCGCTCCAGCAGGGCCAGTACGTCTCTGTCCTGCCGGGCCTCATAGGGCAGGGTCACGCCCAAAATGATGTTTTTCTTGGGCTTGCACTGGTTTTTCTGGATGAAATACAGGAAGGGCAAAAGCCAGATGATGCCCGCCCACGCAAGAAGGCTCCAACCCAGCGTCATAGTTTCCGTACCTCCTCATCATAGATTTTTCCGCAAAGCTCCAAAATCTCCGCCCGGTTCAGCCCTGCCAGCCGCAGCTCGCACAGCCTCAGCCGCAGGCCCTCTATCGTTGCCTGGGGTGCCCCACCCTCCGGCAGGCGCACCATCGCGCCGTCCCGGCGTCCGGTGGTGATGTATCCCTCGGTCTTGAGCAGCTGATACGCCTTGCTGACGGTCATCATGTTGATGCCCGTTTCCTCCGCCAGGGCACGGATGGTGGGGAGCTTTTCCCCGGGCAACAGATCCCCTGCGGCGAGTGCCGCCACAATTTGGTTGCGAATCTGCTGGTAAATGGGGATATCGTTGGAGAAGTCCAGTTTGAGCAGCATCCGTCCACCTTCTTTGCATCATTTATATTATTTATAATAATGCAAATAATGCAAAATGTCAACCACAAATTTTCCCCCGCCGGGATTTGTGGAAACACCTTCTGATGTCCAAAGTGAAAAAAGGGAGGCCCGGTTTTTCCGGGCCTCCCGCGAAAGAGAGGGGAAATCACTTACTTA
>CAJTVM010000124.1 GCA_910579595.1 uncultured Oscillospiraceae bacterium | reverse complement strand
CTGGTCTGGGCGTGTGGGGCGTCATCAATCTGCTGGAGGGCTACGGCAATGATAACCCAGGCGCTAAATCACAAGGTATGAAACAGCTCATGGCGGGCGGCGGCGTGGCCCTCATCGGGATGCAGCTCATTCCCTTGCTGGCGAACCTGTTCAGTTGAAGCCAGGGGGAGATGAGCTATGTTTGACATCCTCGGCAGTATCGAAGATTGGTTCCGGGGAATCCTGATCGGCTGCATCATGGACAACCTGAGCGGTATGTTTGACCAGATCAACAGCGAGGTCGGGAAAATCGCGGGAGACGTAGGAAAGACGCCGGCGGCATGGAACGCCGGCGTCTTTTCCATGATACGAACCCTGTCGGATAACGTGGTCGTCCCAATCGCCGGGATCATCCTCACCTTCGTCCTGACCTACGAGTTGATCAGCATGGTCATGGAGAAGAACAACCTCCACGATTTTGAATCGTTCACCATATTTCGCTGGATCTTCAAAGCATTCGTGGCGGTCTACCTGGTGACCCACACCTTTGATACGACCATGGCAATTTTTGATATGGGGCAGTATATTGTGACGCAGAGCGCCGGGATCATTTCCGGCTCTACCAGCATCAATTATGCCACGGCCCTCGGGGATTTGACGGAGGTGGCGCTGCGGATATCGGCAATGGGTACGGGGGAGCTGCTGGGCCTGATGGTGGAAACGCTGCTGCTGAAGCTCGCCACGCCCATCCTCTCCCTGTGCATCACGCTGGTGCTGATTGGGCGCATGATCGAGATCTATATCTACTGCTCCGTGGGGGCGATCCCCTTTGCCACCATGACCAACCGGGAATGGGGGCAGATTGGCACGAACTATTTGCGGGGCCTCGCGGCTTTAGGGCTGCAAGGCTTCTTTATTATGGTTTGCGTGGCCATCTACACCGTGCTGATCCACGAAATCGGGACGGCGGACAACATCCACCTGGCAATCTGGTCCTGCGCCGGGTACACGGTGCTGCTGTGCTTCTCCCTGTTCAAAACCGGCGCGGTAAGTAAATCTATTCTCAACGCGCATTAATTCTATAGGAGGAACTGACAATGAACGAAATAATGGCCCAGGATACCGGCGCGGACATCCCCTCTGTCCCCGGTGTGAGCGTAAAGGTCTACCCGGTAAAGGAGCCGGACAAGCTGCTGGCGTTTGCCAACGTCAATCTGGGCGGCGTATTCGCCGTGAACAATATCCGCATTTACAATTCCGAAAAGGGCCCGTTTGTCTCCATGCCCAGCACCAAAGGCAAGGATGGCAAATACCACGATATCTGCTGTCCTACCACCAAGGAAATGCGGGAGGCGCTGCACAGCGCGGTACTGGGGGAGTATCAGAAGGCGGTAGAGCGGCCTTCTGTGCGGGGTGCGCTCCAGGACGCCGCCAAAGAGGCTGCGGCGCGCCCCACCCAGTCCCACACACGGACAGCGGACAAAGGGGCGCGTTAAATTGTTGTCCGGTCTGTTGCGGATACCTGCCCACCGCAAATGAAGCTGTGCTATGAAAAAATATTGTGAAGGGAGTTTTCAATGAGCACTGAACAACTGAACCAGGCACTGTATGACAAGATGGCGGCGGAGCAGGAGAGGTTCCGCGCCCAGCTGCTGGGCACGACGCCGGAGGAGATCCTTGACCACGCCTATGAATATGCCATGCGGGATGACATCCTGGTGGAGATGGAGGGGCTGGAGCTGTCCGCCGCGCAGGCGGCGGCGCTGCTGTCCTCGCCCGCGCCGCTGGCAGATGTATACCGGGAGTGGAACAAAGTGGATGCCCGCCACATGGAGGATATCCGGGATGTCATCGAGGAGTTGGCGGATATGCGGGCAAAAGCGCAGGCGGCCACCCGCGCCATTCCGCTCTACCGGGAGAATGCCAGATACGCGCGGGAGCATGGCGAACTTGACCTGCTCCAGGCATCGCACAAGGCCAACATCGCCTGTCGGGACGCCATTGAGGCGGCAATCCGGGACGGCTTTGACGGGATGCGCCTTTCCGGCGACGCTGCGAAGGGTGTGCTGGCGCGGTTCGGCCCGGAGCGCGTGGCCCATGTGCTGGCGGCGACCCTTTTGGGTAAGGCATGGGATGAACGGTTTTCCCGCGACACCATGGCCTGGGCTGCGTCCGTCCCCATGTTTGACACCGGGAACCGCCGCTATGACTACGCCATCAACAGCCACTCCACCGTGCTGAACGGGTTCGTCGGGCTGGTTCGGAAGGAGATGGCCGCGGCGCGGGATCAGCCGGAGCAGGCGTCAGAAAAGCCCTCCATCCGGGATCAGCTTGCGGCGGCGAAAGCTGCGCAGGCGGAGAAGCCCGCCGCACATCAGCGCCAGAACACCAAGGAGGTGCGCTGATGGACCTCGAAAAACGCTATCAACAACTTTTGGACCGCATAACGGAGAATTACACTGATTACCGGGCGGAGTTGCTGCTGAAAGACCGCCAGGATCTGATAGACGATGCTGGGCGGATCGCCAAAACAGACGAGGTATTTGAATACTTTACCCAAAAGCCCCTCACGAAAACGGAAGTGGCCTATTTTCTCAACTTTCAGAACCCGTTGGAGGTTGCCGCCGACCACTGGGCAGGCTGTAAATTTGAATTGGATGGCCTGGGTGCGGTGATGGCCGATGCGGCGGATAAAGCGGCTGATCTGACCCTCTACGCGCTGGCGGCGGACGCCCCGGAGCACCAGCCGGACGGCCTGCAAAAATTTATGGACGTGGATCTGGAAACCGTACTCCCGCAGATCAGAGCGCAGAAAACGGCGTTTTACCAGAAGGATTTGGACTACGCCCTGGATACCATGCGGGAGGGCGCCGCCACGGAGGATCCCGCCAAGCGGAATTTTGTGGTGATTTTCCGGCAGTCTGGCGTGGAGTGCCTGAATGAGCGGGATATGTTCATCGCCGGGACGCGCAGCTATAACACCTGCCAATACTACCACCATATGACTACGGAGCCAGTCCTGGCCTATTCGGTGGAGCTGCTGGGGGACGGCGAAAACGGCCTGCGGGGCAATCTCTACCAGCAGGATCAGCACCGGATGGCTGTGTTCGCGGAGCGGGCCGCTTCTCCCTATACCGATGTGACGGTCACGTTTTTCAACGGGAAATCTGTCCGTATCCCAGAAAAAGAGTACAATTACGAGACAATTCCCGCCTTGAAATACCATTACGGTGATATTCTGGACGCCCGGAACGAGGCGGACGATGAAAGCGTGGTGCAGGGGGCTCTCCGCCGGGAGCATGAGCGGCGGGAACGGCTGCCCAGGGGCCACATTGCCGTCCATGTGCAGAACTTGGAGCAGTCCCGCATCCAGACGGAGGCAGACCGCCTCGCCGCAGAGCTGCAACGCCTGACCGAGCCGAACGCGCCGGACGGGACCCACTTCATGGCGGAGGTTTCCCCTTATTTCCTGCCCCTGGCCTCCCAGGATGATATGAACCAGCTTTTTGAAACGGTGCGGGCCCAGTTGAAGCAGCCCATGTACATTGCCCCGCTGGAGGGCAAAAGCGGCCAATATTTTTTCATGCGGCGGGAGGAACGCGCCCAGGAGCAGCCTCCAAAGCCCTCCATCAGGGAGCAGCTGGCGGCAAAGTCCGTCCCCGGCGATAAACCTGCCGCGAAATCGAAAAATCGGGAGGTGAGATAACCCATTTTCTGCGATAAAACCAATTTGACATTGGGTTCTCTTTTTGACGGCATAGGCGGTTTCCCCTATGCCGCTTCTTTTTATGGCATACGTACCCTGTGGGCCAGCGAGATCGTACCGGAGTGCGTGTCCATCACGAAACGGCACTTTCCGGACATGGCCCATATGGGGGATATCACCCGGCTCCACGGCGGGACGCTTCCACCCGTGGACATTATCACATTTGGAAGCCCTTGCCAGGGGTTGTCCACCGCCGGCCTCCGCCGGGGACTGGCAGACGAACGCAGCGGCCTTTTCATGGAAGCTGTGCGCATCATTTATGAAATGAGGGAAGCAACACATGGCAAATATCCAAGGTTTGCAATCTGGGAAAACGTGCCAGGTTGTACGAGTTCAGCCCATGGACTTGACTTTGCGGCTGTGCTCTCGGCGTTCACAAAAACCAAGGTTCCAATGCCTCGATCCGGACGGTGGGCAAACGCCGGAATGGTACGAAGCAACAGAGTTGATCTCGCTTGGATCGTGTACGACAGTCAACATTTCGGCACGGCACAGCGGCGCAGGCGCGTGTTTCTTGTCTGCGATTTTGGAGGAAAACGCGCCGGAGAGATACTCTTTGTCCCCAAAAGCCTGCTTGGGTATTTTGAGGCGGGCGGAACGCCGCGGCAGGGACTTGCCGCCTTTGCTGAAGGAGGCGCTGACGCGACAGGCGGGGATGAACGCTCCCCATTGAAACCGGTACAGCCCATCTGCGGCAGCGGACGCCCCCATGTGGTGTGTATGGCCGCATCCCTGGCCCACGCAGGCGTGATGGACAATCAGGCCCCGACCCTGACCACCGCCCATGAGCGCCCCATTGTTGCCAGCGCCGGGTTCCGGTACAAGGCGGCGGCTGCGGCGGGCAGCGTGGGCTATCAGGAGGAAACGGCCCCCACGCTGGTGGCCGGACAACCCGGCGGGGTGCTGAAAGCCTTTTCCATCGGGGCCTGCTGTTCCAAGGGTATGTTGTCCGGCAATCCCGCCGTAGTCAACGTCGTGGACTGCGGCGTTGGGCTGAATGTGCGCCGCCTGACCCCGCTTGAGGCCGAGAGGTTGATGGGGTTTGATGATTTTTGGACGCAATATGGCCATGACGGGCGCGCTATCAGCGATAGCAAACGGTATTCCATGTTGGGCAACAGCGTTTCCATACCCTGTGTGGCCTACATCATGCAGGGCATCCGGGACATTCTGAAAGGTGGTGACTGACTATGCCCTTTGTCCCTGTCCCCAAGGATCTGACCAAGGTAAAAACCAAGGTGGCCTTCAACCTGACCAAGCGCCAGCTCATCTGCTTCGGCGGCGGCGCGCTGGTGGGGGTGCCCACCTATATTTTCACCCGGGGCCCCATCGGGAACGACGCGGCGGTGCTGCTGATGATCGGCCTGATGCTGCCCTTTTTCCTGTTCGGCATCTATGAGAAGGACGGCCAGCCCCTGGAAAAGGTGCTGAGCCACTTCATCCGGGCCCGGTTCCTGTGGCCCCGGACCCGGCCCTACCAGACCGACAATCTCTACGCCGCCCTGGAGCGGCAGAATCAACTCGATAAGGAGGCATCCAAGATTGAACAAGCGGCAAAAAATCCAGCGAAAAAAACTGCAAGCGGCAAAAAAGCGGCTCAAAAAGGAGCGGGCTGACCTGAAAGGCGTCATCCGCCTGACCCCGGACGCCAAGCTGTCCGGAGCGGACAAGCGCCGGCTCACCGCCGCCGTCCAGAAGGCCAAGCGGGACGGCAGAATCCCCCGGACTGCCCAGCAGTCCATTCCCTACCGGGAGATGGGCCGGGATGGGATCTGTGCGGTGACGGACCGCTATTTCACCAAGCAGATCCAGTTCTTCGATATCAACTACCAGCTCAGCCAGAACGAGGATAAGAACCTGATTTTTGAGAATTACTGCGATTTCCTCAACTATTTTGACAGTTCCATCCGCGTCCAGCTCTCCTTTCTCAACCAGCGCACCGACATGGAGGAGTACCAGCGCTCCATCTGCATCCCGGAGCAGATCGACGCCTATAACGGCATCCGGGAGGAGTACTCGGATATGCTCAAGGGCCAGCTGGCCAAGGGCAACAACGGCCTGACCAAGACCAAGTACATCACCTTCGGCGTGGAGGCGGACAGTCTGAAGGAGGCCAAGCCCCGGCTGGAGCGTATCGAGGCGGACGTGCTGGCTAACTTCAAGACCCTGGGGGTGCGGGCGCACTCCCTCAATGGCTATGAGCGGCTGGCCGTCCTCCATAAGATGTTCCACCCGGCGGATAATCAGAAGTTCCGCTTTGCCTGGGATGCCATCTATAAAACCGGCCTTTCCAGCAAGGACTTCATCGCCCCGGACAGCTTCACCTTCAAGAATGGCCGGATGTTCCAGATCGGCAGGACCTACGGGGCAATGTCCTTCCTGCAAATCCTGGCCCCGGAGCTGACCGACCGGATGTTGGCGGACTTCCTGGACCTGGAAAGCAGCATGGTGGTCACGCTCCATATCCAGTCCATCGACCAGAGCGCCGCCATTAAAAATGTGAAGCGGAAGATCACCGATTTGCAGAAAATGACCATTGAGGAGCAGAAAAAGGCCGTCAGAAGCGGATACGATATGGACATCATCCCCTCTGATCTCGCCACCTATGGCGCGGAGGCCAAGACGCTTTTGGAGGACCTGCAATCCCGGAATGAGCGGATGTTCCTCGTCACCATGCTGGTAATGAACACGGCGGAGACGCGGCAGAAGTTGGAGAACAACGTGTTCCAGGCGGCGGGCATCGCCCAAAAGTACAACTGCGCCCTGCGGCGGCTGGACTACCAGCAGGAGCAGGGGCTAATGTCCTCCCTCCCCCTGGGCCTCAACCAGATCGCCATTCAGCGGGGCCTCACCACCAGCAGTACCGCCATATTCGTGCCCTTTACCACCCAGGTGCGCCCGTAAGAGCACCCCATCTGGTGCTCGTGGGCTATACGAATACTGC
>CAJTVM010000123.1 GCA_910579595.1 uncultured Oscillospiraceae bacterium | reverse complement strand
ACACGAAGCCCTCGCCGCCCAGCATCTCCCACAGCTCCTCCGCCACATGGGGGGCAAAGGGGGAGAGCATGGTCACCAGCGTTTTCATGTCGCCCTTGGAGCAGCCGTTTTTCTGGAAGTCGCCTGCCAAGGTCATCATGGCGGCGATGGCGGTGTTGAACTTCATGCTTTCAATGTCATCGGCCACCTTCTTGATGCATTTGTGGAGGCCGGCCTCATTGGCGGGGGTGTGGTCTGGGCTGTCCGAACAGCTCTCCGCCAGGTTCCACACCTTGTCCAAAAAGCGCTTGCAGCCCTTGACGGCGTTGTCCGACCACACCGCGGCCTGCTCAAAGTCGCCGATGAACATGATATACAGCCGCAGGGTGTCCGCGCCGTAGGCGTTCACCACGTCGTCTGGATTGACCACGTTGCCCCGGCTCTTGCTCATCTTCTCGCCGCCCTCGCCCAGGATCATGCCGTGGCTGGTGCGCTTCTGGTAAGGCTCCTTGGTGGGCACCACGCCGATGTCATACAGGAACTTGTGCCAGAACCGGGAATAGAGCAGGTGGAGGGTGGTGTGCTCCATGCCGCCGTTGTACCAGTCCACCGGGGACCAGTAGTCCAGCGCTTCCTTGGACGCCAGCGCCTTATCGTTGCGGGGATCCATATACCGCAGGAAGTACCAGGACGACCCGGCCCACTGGGGCATGGTATCCGTCTCCCGTTTGGCGGGCCCGCCGCAGCAGGGGCAGGTGGTGTTCACCCAGTCCGTCATTTTGGACAGGGGGGATTCGCCGTCATCGGTGGGCTCGTAGCTGGCCACATCGGGGAGGAGCAGAGGCAGCTCACTCTCGGGCAGGGGAACCCACCCGCACTTCCCGCAGTTCACCATGGGGATGGGTTCACCCCAATAGCGCTGGCGGGAGAACACCCAGTCCCGGAGCTTGTAGTTTACCTTGGCCTCGCCGATGCCCTTCTCCTCCAGCCAGCGGGTGACGGCGGGGATGGCGTCCTTCACGGTCAGGCCGTTGAGAAAGTCGGAATTGACCAGGATGCCCGTCTCATCCTTGGCGGTAAACGCGGACTTCTGCACGTCCTCGCCACCGGATACCACCTCGATGATTTCACAGCCAAACTTTTTGGCAAACTCCCAGTCCCTGTCGTCATGGGCAGGCACCGCCATGATGGCCCCGGTGCCGTAGGTGGCCAGCACGTAATCGGAGATGAAAATGGGGATTTCCCGGCCATTGACGGGATTGACACCCCGCACACCGTCCAGACACACACCGGTTTTTTCCTTGTTCAGCTCGGTGCGCTCCAAATCGGACTTGGATGCGGCGGCTTTCTGGTAGGCGGCCACCTCGTCCGCGTTATCCAGCCTGCCCGTGTCCAGCCAGCGCTTCACCAGCTCGTGCTCAGGGGACAGCACCATGTAGGTGGCCCCGAACAGGGTGTCGGGCCGGGTGGTGAACACCGTGATGTCGTCCCCGGCGGTGGACTTGAAGGTGACCTCCGCGCCGGTGGAGCGGCCAATCCAGTTGCGCTGCTGAATCTTTACCCGCTCGATGAAGTCCACATCGTCCAGATCATCGATAAGCCGCTGGGCGTACTCGGTGATCTTCAGCATCCACTGGGACTTTTCCTTGCGGATGACGGGGGCGCCGCAGCGTTCGCATACGCCCTCTACCACTTCCTCGTTAGCCAGCACGCACTTGCAGGAGGTGCACCAATTCACCGGCATGGTGGCCTTGTAGGCCAGGCCCTTCTTGTAGAGCTGGAGGAAAATCCACTGGGTCCACTTGTAGTAATTGGGGTCGGTGGTATCCACCACCCGGTCCCAGTCGAAGCCGTAGCCCAGCCGCTTGAGCTGCTCGGTGAAGTGGGCGATGTTGTTTTTGGTGACCACGGCGGGGTGGATGTGGTTTTTGATGGCGTAGTTCTCCGTAGGCAGGCCGAAGGCGTCGAAGCCCATGGGGAACAGGACGTTGTAGCCGTCCATCCGCTTTTTGCGGGTGACGATGTCCATAGCGGTGTAGGGCCGGGGATGGCCTACGTGGAGGCCCTGTCCGGAGGGGTAGGGGAACTCAATCAGGCCGTAGAACTTAGGCTTTTCACTGTGGTCGGCGGCGGCGAAGGCCTTGGCTTCCTCCCATCGTTTTTGCCACTTGGGTTCGATGGCGGCGAAATCGTATTTCAATGCAGACACTTCCTCATAGCCGCGGGATGGGCCGCGGGTAATTATTTCTCAATTTTGTTATTATATCGGAAACTTGCTGGGATTGCAAGAGTTTGATGGGAAACTGTCTATTTCAATAATGGATGCTGCGATATCCTTGTTGCAGACTCTTTGTCACCTTGGATTGCTAAAGTGCTTATAAGACAATATGCCTATGGGAAAAAAGTATATACACCAAAACACAAGGGCGATGACAGCTCCTGTATTTGTACCTCCGTCAGACATACGGCTAAAGGCTCCTGTCATCGGCATGATAAAGCAGCCAAAGAAAAACACCCCATGTATCATCAGCAAACGCTTCAGCCATTGATCTGATTTGGATTTCGCCTTGATAGAAAGCCCAATAAAAAATGTCGAAAGAGCCATCATCCCATATCCCAGCAAATCATAGCTGAAAATTAATCCTCCCCTTTTGAAATCTAAAATCATGACTGCCTGCTCCGTCATATCATCAAGCCGTACATTCGTCACCTGTGCAAAATATACGAGCAGAATCAGTACCGTGTATATGGCGGAGAAAGCAAGTCCTACATTTGCCGCAACCTTACAGTCCTCATCACTCTCGTAGTAAAAACCCGCTGTCATCATAATGTATCCGAAGGGCAAAAGCATACACACAAGGTATGCACCAAAACTAAAGTCGATCAACAGGCATACGGCAAAAAGAAAAACTGCCGCCGTCACAATACCCGCACCGATTCGGGGAATTATCCAATTCATCTGCCCTCACCTCTAAAACAGGGAAGGCCGTCCGGGCGACCGGACGGCCTCTTTATATCCGTTTACGCCTGGGTCGCCGCCTCGACGCGCACTTTCTCCACCCCGCCGCCGGGCTTCTTGTCGCTGCTGGCCGCAGGGACCTCCGCCGGGATACCGCCGATCTGGTTGATGGCGTCGGCAATGGTGCGCCCGCCCGCCTGACTGGCGTGCTTGGTTACCTCGGCCTTGTTCTTCTTGCTGCGGTTGATGATCCCCGGGCCCTGGATACAACCACCGATACAGGCCATGCCCTCAATGAAGTTCTCCGGCAGAACGCCTTTGGACATCTTCAACAGGGCCAGCTTGCACTCCTCAATGCCGCTGCACGCGATGGTCTTGGCCTCCACGGTACTGCCCCGTTCCTTGAGGCCCTGGGCCACCGCCGCCGCCACGCCGCCACCAGCGGCGAAGGCGCGGCCAAAGCCGCTGGCCTGGTCCAAAGAAGCCTCGGGCATCTTGGTTACGTCGATGTCCTTGGCGGACAGCATAGAGTACAGTTCCTCGAAGGTGAGCACCAGATCCACGCTGGCGCGGGTGCGCCCCAGGTGGAACTCCCGCTTCTTGGCCACGCAGGGGCCGATAAAGACCACACGGGCCAGGGGATCCCGATCCTTGATGTTCCGCCCCAGCATGACCATGGGAGAGGGCGTGGTGGACACCATGGGCACCATGTCGGGCATATGCCGCTCCACGAAAGCCACGAACGCCGGACAGCAGGAGGAGGTCATGCCCTCGCCGCCCCGCTCCTCGAATTCGGCGGCCTCATGCTGGGCGGTGAGGTCGGCACCCAGCGCTACCTCCGCCACGTCGTAGAAGCCCATCTCCTTCAGCGCCGCGGCCATTTGGCCGGGGGTGCAGTCGAACTGACCCACAAAGGAGGGGGCCAGGATGGCGTAGACATGGAGGCCCCATTTCTCCGCGCCCAGCAGCATCTGGATCACATCCACGATGTAGGACTTGTCCATCACCGCGCCGAAGGGGCACTGGATGACGCACTGACCGCAGGAGATGCACTTGGTGGCGTCAATGCTGGCCTTGCGGTCCTCGCCCATAGTGATGGCCTTGACGGGGCAGCCCCGTTCGCAGGGGCGCATATTCTTGGTGATTGCGCCGTAGGGGCAGGCCTCAATACACTTGCCGCACAGCACACACTTGGAGTGGTCGATGACGGAGCGGTGGTTCTCAATGCGGATGGCGCCCTTGGGGCAGGCCTCGATACAGCGGTGGGCGATACAGCCCCGGCAGGACGGGCCCACGCTGATCTCGGTGACGGGGCACTCGTCGCAGGCGATGGGCAGCACCTCCACCAGGGAGGGGTTGGCCCTGTCGCCGCCCATGGCCATTTTGACGCGGCTGGTCACCACCGCGCGCTCCTTGTAAATGCAACAGCGCATCTGGGCTTCGGGGCCGGGGATAATTTCCTCGGGAATGTTCAGCAGATCGTTGGTCTGGAGCCGTTCGTTCCAGGCCAGACGGGCCACCGCGGTAAGTACGTCGTCTTTTAATTTTTGGACTGTTGTCTCGTAATGGCGCATGGGCAGTTCACTCCTCCGCATATTACCGGACCAATACTGCTACTGCGGTCCGGCTTGTTAATTTTTTGTCGATTTACAATTTTGAATTATATCCCGTATGGTCCCCCGCGTCAACCCTCAAAGCGCCGATTTTGTATAAAAAATTTATGGTGGATTTGGAAGTTGAATGCGCGTGGCCGTCCTTGATTTTTTGGCCCGTCCCCACCGCAAACCGACAGCAAGCGCCGCACCCTTCCCTCCCCGTCCGCATAGGTTGAAATGAAAACCCGGGGCCCGGGCCGCGGCCCCAGTGGGATGCGTCCCGGGCCAAATCAGGAGGAGGCTTTTAAAGTGCCGAAGATTCAATACTTTCTTGGGGGGAACACTCCCTCCGGATTTTATTCCCTTTACCACCAGCTGTCCGATCCGGAGCAATTCCAGGCGGTCTATATCATCAAGAGCGGCCCGGGCAGCGGCAAATCCAGTCTGATGCGCCGGGTGGGCCGCCACGCCCAGGCGGCGGGGCTGGAGACGGAGGAGGTGCTGTGCTCCGGCGACCCCGGCTCCCTGGACGCGCTGCTCCTGCCCCAGCTTGGCGCGGCCATTGTGGACGGCACCGCGCCCCAGGGCGCTGTTCCATTAGTACACGAGGGCAGTGTTGATTAGAACTTCCAGGTAATCGACACGTTCTGCCGGCCTGTTTCAGGGTGCTTTTCACCGATCTCGATTTTTTCCACCAAGCCTATCACCAGCTCCCGTGGAACGGTTTCCAGCTTCAAAAGCTCCTGGGCTTTTTCCATCAGGCCGGTCTGCCGCTGAAACTGTTCCCGGTTTGCCAACTCCTCATCGATTTTGCCCAGCCGCCGCTCCAGGCGGCTTTTTTCATTGAGAAAGCTCTCGTTCAGCTCCATAAACTGCCCCTCGCTGATAACGCCCGCCACCTTATCCAAGTACAGCGTTTTGAGCGCCTGACTGCGCTTTCCCAACTGGGCGGCAAGGGTTCTCCGCTCCTGCTCCAATGCCTCCCGCCGGGTGTCCTTCTGGGGCTGGAGGTCACTGGGGTCCAGCTCATAGTAGGTCTGTACATAGCGCCGGATGCGCTCGGATACCAGTTCCACAAGCTGATCCAGCCGGACAGAGTGGCGGGTGCACAGCTTGTTCTTCCCGCTGTCGGCGTACAGCTTACAGCGCAAATAACTCTGCTTCCCGTTGGAGCACTTGCTCATGGTGGAGCCGCAGCCGGCGCACTTCACCAGACCGGCCAGCAGATGGGCCTCCCCGGATCCACCGGTTTTGGTGCGCAGCCGCAGCCCCTGCTGGACGGCCTCGAAGGCGGCCCGGTCGATGATGGCCTCGTGGGTGCCCTCCACCCGGTACCACTGATCCTCCGGGGTGTCGATAATGATCTTGGATTTGTAGCTCACCTTTTTACGGCGGCCCTGGATCATCACTCCGGTGTACATCTCATTGCGGAGAATGCGCCAGATGGTGGTCTTGTTCCACAGCCCGAAATCGTTTTTCACCGGATGGCCGCTCCCCCAGCCCCGTTCCGCCTTATACCGCGTGGGGTTGGGTACCCCCCGCTGGTTGAGCAAATGGGCAATGCCCTGCCGCCCATGCCCCTCCAGCGACCATTGGAAAATCTGCCGCACCACCTCAGCCGCCTCGGGATCAGGGATGAGGTGGTTTTTGTCCGCCGGATCCTTCCGATAGCCGTAAATAGGAAATCCGCCGATGTATTTCCCCTCCCGCCGCTTCAAATCAAACACCATGCGGATGTTCTCGGACAGATCCTCCAGGTACCATTCGTTCACCAACCCATTGATCTGACGGGCCTTTTTGTTGCCCTTCACCTCGGTGTCGGCGCTGTCCGCCACGGCGATAAAACGAATCCCCCAGACGGGGAATAATCCGTGGATGTACTTTTCCACCAGCTCCATATCCCGGGTAAACCGGGATTGGGACTTGCACAGCACAATTTGGAACTTTTTCTGCCTTGCGGCCTCAATCATGCGGTTAAAATCCGGGCGCGCACCATCCACCCCGGAAAAATCCTCGTCGCAGTAGATCGCGTAGATTTCCCAGCCGCGCTCAATGGCATAGTGGGTGAGCAAGGATTTCTGGTTCTGGATACTCTCGGATTCCGTCCGCTGCCTGCCGTCATCCTCCTTGCTCAGCCGCGTATAGATTGCGCAAAGGATTCGCCCCACCCCCTCCATAGCGCCCGCAGTTTAAGAACCTGCATTCACAACCTCAATTCACCGTTTGGCCGGGTCTGTTCCCGCCATGGC
>CAJTVM010000122.1:1314-6798 GCA_910579595.1 uncultured Oscillospiraceae bacterium | reverse complement strand
AGCGCTTGAATGGCATTCAAGAGGTCAGCGGTTCGATCCCGCTTATCTCCACCAATTCGACCAAAAAAGCCATGGCTTTTTTGGTCGAATTTTTATAAAAAACTGAGGAATCGGATACCTGCACAAAAAGGCCCAGAGCATACTCCAAAGTATGCTCTGGGCGCTCTTATTGGGTCAGCTGTGGCACTGCTTGCAGGCTGCGTTTTCGGCATAGGGGCGTATATGCGGGATAGTGGATGTTTCATTATAAAAGCAGCCGACTTCAGGATCATGACAAAAACATGATTCCGGAGCCGGCCACCTTGTCATTTCGAAAAATTGGGGGCGTTCACATCGTTCCCAGCGAAAGCGTTGGGGCCGGGATTGGACATGGAGAAGTACATCTTCGCCGCCTTAGTCGTGCCAAAGTCCCGATTGGAGCCGGTGTCCTGCACTTCGTTGAACGCGTCCCGGAACATCTGGTTGTGGGCCTCCTCCCGGTTGAGAAGAAAATCGATGGTTGCCCGTACCTTCTTGTCATCGATCTGGCGGTACAGGTACTCGTACACCACCTTGGCCCGCTGTTCGGAGGCGATGTTGCTGAGCAGATCGGCGCATAGGTCGCCAGTGACGGTCACATAGTCTCCCGTCCAGGAATAGCCGGAGGCATTGATGAGCCCTGGGTTCAGGCCAAGCAGGACATGGGTCTGGATCTCGCCCGCCTTGACCTGGTCTGCATCCACATCGTGGCCGTTGAGTAGGTTGATGGTCTGAGCCACCATTTCCATATGGCCCAGCTCCTCCGCCGCGATATCCAGAAATAAATCCTTAATCTTCTGATCCTTGATACGGAAAGACTGGGACATATACTGCATGGCGGCTTTCAGTTCGCCGTTTCCGCCGCCCAGCTGCTCCTGAAGCAAAGCGGCATACTGGGGGTTGGGACGCTCCACACCCACGGGATGGAACAGTGCTTTTTCGTGTTTGAACATGGCAATACCTCCTCGTTTGTTTGTAGTTTTCCAACATTGGAGGAAAGTATGCCGGGAACTGTGGTTTACGCACCGCACTTTCTCCCTTCTCCTGCCATAAAATAGGCGGAAGGAGGGATTTCTTTATGGAATGTCAGAACTGTCCCATCGGCCAAACCGCGCCCCACAGCTTTCCGCCCCAGCACCAAGACCAGCAGCCCGGTCTGGAATATCAGATGGACCCACGCCCCATCTCAGAGTGCGCTCCGACCGGCCCGAAGCTCGCCAACCGCGTGGCCCTCATTACTGGCGGGGACAGCGGCATTGGACGGGCGGTGGCCTACGCTATCGCGAAAGAGGGGGCAAAAGTGTCCATCGCCTACTACGATGAAGATCGGGATGCCCAGGAGACCGCCGAACACATTCGCCAGTTGGGCGGCGAATGCCTGCTCCTGCGGGGCGATCTGAAAGATCCGGCATTCGCCAAGCGCTGTGTGGAGCAGACGGTGGAGCACTTCGGTACACTGGACATTCTGATTAACAACCACGCCGTCCAGTTCATCCGGCGGAGCATCCTGGATATTACCCGGGAACAGCTCTCCCTGGTGTTTCAGAACAATGTGTACTCCTTCTTCTATCTGATCCAAGCCGCTCTGCCCCACCTCCACCCTGGAAGCTCCATCATCAACACCACCTCCGTCACCGCCTACCAGGGTCATAAGGATCTCATCGACTACAGCGCCACCAAAGGGGCCATCGTGGCCCTCACCCGTTCCCTGGCACTGTCCCTGGTGGATCAGGGCATCCGGGTAAATGCCGTAGCCCCAGGCCCCATCTGGACGCCACTGATCCCCGCGTCCTTCTCGGCGGAGGAGGTGCGCACCTTCGGCTTCAGCACCCCCAAGGTGCCCATGCTCCGGGCGGGCCAGCCCTGCGAGGTGGCCCCCTGCTATGTCTTCCTGGCCTCGGACGATTCCAGCTACATGACCGGGCAGGTGCTCCACCCCAACGGCGGCACCATTGTGGGCTCTTAAATATTTGTCCGCCGGACCGCAAATACTGAAACAATCAAACCATCAGGGCCGCGGCTTAGCGGTCCCGGAAAGGAACACAAATGAGCAACCGTCTGAGCACGGAACGTTCCCCATACCTTCTCCAGCATGCAGAAAACCCAGTGGACTGGCGTCCCTGGGGACCGGAGGTCTTTGAGGAGGCAAAGCGCACCGACAAACCGGTTCTCCTGAGCATTGGCTACTCCACCTGCCACTGGTGCCACGTCATGGCCCATGAGTCTTTCGAGGACGAGACGGTGGCACAGGCCGTCAACGCCGCCTTCCTCCCCGTCAAGGTGGACCGGGAGGAGCGGCCCGATGTGGACGCGGTGTATATGGCGGCATGTCTGGCCATGAACGGCTCCGGCGGCTGGCCTTTGACCGTGCTACTGACTCCGGACCAAAAGCCCTTCTGGGCAGGCACCTATTTGCCAAAGGACCAACTCCTGCACCTGCTTAGAAAGGCGGCCCGCCTATGGCGGGAAGATCGGGCGGGAGTGCTGGCCACCGGGGACACCCTCACCGCCCATTTGCAGCAGGAGGGGCAGGCCCGCCCCGGCACACCCAGCCGGGAACTCGTCCGGCAGGCGGTTAGCCAGTTTGCCCAGAGTTACGATGAGCGGTGGGGCGGCTTTGGCGCCGCACCCAAGTTTCCCACGCCCCATAATCTGATCTTCCTGTTGCGTTATGCCCAACTCGCCAAGGAGGAACACGCACGGGAAATGGCCCTGCACACTCTAAACAACATGTATCGGGGTGGGCTGTTCGACCATGTGGGCGGTGGATTTTCCCGATACTCCACCGATCAGCACTGGCTGGTCCCCCATTTTGAAAAGATGCTCTATGATAACGCTCTGCTGGCCCTGGCTTATACAGAGGCGTTTCAGCATACCCGCTGCCCCATCTACGGGAAAATCACCCGCCGCACGCTGGACTACGTGCTGCGGGAGTTGTCCGGCCCCCAGGGCGGCTTCTGCTGCGGGCAGGACGCGGACAGCGACGGTGTGGAGGGAAAGTATTACGCGCTGACCCCCGATGAGCTGGCTCAAGCGCTGGGCGGCGTGGACGGATTGCGCTTCTGTCAATGGTACGGCATCACCCCAGAGGGCAACTTTGAGGGCAAAAGCATCCCAAACCTGCTGGGCCAATCCCAGTTTGATCAGGATCCGGAGGATATGGCGGCGCTGAGGGAACAAGTGTACGCTTACCGCCTGAGCCGGACAGCGCTCCACCGGGACGACAAGGTGCTCACTGCCTGGAACGGGCTGGCAATGGCGGCGTTGGCCCGGGCAGGGTTGGTGCTGGACGAACCCTGGTATCTGGACGCCGCCCGCCAGACGGCGGAGTTCCTTGCGGAAAAGCTTACCACCTCAGATGGCCGATTGCTGGCCCGCTGGCGGGACGGGGATGCCGCCCATCCGGGTAAGCTGGATGACTACGCCTTTCTTGCCTATGGACTGCTGGAGCTGTACAGCGCCACCTTCGATGCATCGTATCTCACCCGCGCTGTGGGACTGGCCGACTGCCTGCTGAAACTCTTTTTCGACGGAGAGCGCGGCGGCTTTTACCCCTATGCCTCCAATGGAGAACAGCTGCTGACCCGGACGAAAGAGGCATACGATGGGGCCATGCCGTCCGGTAACTCTATAGCGGCGCTGGTACTCTTCCGGCTGTCCAGGCTCACCGGGGAAATGCGCTGGCGGGAGGCGGCGGATCTCCAGCTGTCCTGGCTGGCGGGGGCGGCAGAAGGATATCCCGCCGGGCACAGCTTCGCTATGCTGGCCTGTTTGGAGGAGCTGTGGCCAACCGCAGAGCTGGTGATAACCGCTCAGAAGCCGCCAGAAGAATTGCGGGGCTTCCTTCGGGAAGCTCCCCGCCTGGGGCTAACGGTTTTGGTCAAAACGCAGGAAAATGCCGGAACGCTGGCCGCCCTGGCCCCGTTTACCAAGGATTATCCCATTCCGGCACAGGGAGCACAGTATTACTTGTGCCAGGGCGGGGCCTGCGCTCAGCCGGTGGACAGCATACCAGAGTTAAAGATTTTTTCGGAGCAGAACCGCTGAACCACGAAACCACTTTGTGAGCAAATAAAAACCACCCCGTATGAGGTGGTTTTTATTTGCTCATCAGTCATCGCCGCGCAGAAGGTTCTGCGCATAGTCCTTCAAGCTGGCAAAGGAATTGACACTGTCGGACCGGGTGCTGATCTGTTCCCTGGCGTAGTCCGGGAGGGTATCGAAATAGTGTCTGGCTTCCGGCTCGCTGCGCAGCAGGGCATTTAAATCCGAATAGTGCTGCATTGACAAATCACCTCAAACATATGGTTTGCGGACTATGGGGAAAGTATGCAGGCTATGGCAAAGCGAGAGCCACCTTTCTGAATTTTTTGGATAGACAGCTTTCCTGTGCCGTGTTATTCTATTAAGGTAATCTACCAGTGGGGGAATAGCAGATGGATAGACATACGATCAAGGACTTAACGCTAATGCTGATGTACCTCACATCCTGGGAGGAGAGCCTCGTTCCGGGCATTCGGAAAAAGCCTGACCGAGCCGGGATATATCCGAAAGCCCGTCTGTGTTGGAAGGGATATGATTTTGACATTCTGAATGAGCTGACAGACGAAGGGTTGGTCAACGCCGGAGGCCGAAGCAAATCCGCGTCTTTCAACGCCGAAGGTGAAGCAAAAGCACTCGAGCTTTTGAACGCATATGGAATTGAAATTGATACATCTGAGTGACAGAGGTACAGACATGGTCAAATCGGTTTTTATCGACTACATGGGTACCATCGTGGATGAACACAGTCCGGAGATGGCGGAAATTGTCCGCCGCATCTGTAAAGACAGCAATATCCATGACCCTATGGTCCTATGTTTGGGGTTGGGAGTGTTATGATGAAACGAACAAAATATCCGATCCATCCCGATTTTCAGAAGTGGGCGAACATGAATCCACCGCTTCATAAAGCCACAATTCCCGTGATGCAAAAGCTCATGGGCCTCCTCTTTACAAGAGAACGCTCCACGGCTGATGTGACCGTGGAGTGGAAAGTCATTCCCGTGGACGGAGGCACCATCCGGGCGCTTTGGTACTGCCCGAACGGCGTTGGGGAACACGCGCCCTGCCTGTTGTATTATCACGGCGGCGGCTTTGTGCTCCCTGCCGCGCCGTATCATTACAGTCTGGCGAAGGAATACGCCCAAAGAGCGCACTGCAAGGTGCTCTTTGTGGATTATCGCCTTGCGCCCAGGTTTCCCTTCCCAACAGCGCCGGAGGACTGCTATTCGGCTTATGTGTGGGCCGCGGCCAATGCCGGGGATCTCTCGATCGACACTTCCCGGATGGCCGTCGCGGGGGACAGTGCTGGAGGTGCGCTGGCGACGGTCGTTTGCCTGATGGCAAAGGAACGGGGACAGCTCATGCCCTGCGGACAGATGATGATGTATCCGGTTACGGGCATCGGCATGGAGACGGAATCCA
>CAJTVM010000122.1:0-1214 GCA_910579595.1 uncultured Oscillospiraceae bacterium | reverse complement strand
TGCGGACAGATGATGATGTATCCGGTTACGGGCATCGGCATGGAGACGGAATCCATGAAAAAATACACGGATACCCCTATGTGCAACAGCCGGGATGCCGAGAAGTACGACAAATTATACAGGCCGGCCCCCTCTGCTGGGAAACTGGAATACGCTTCGCCCATCCAAGCGGAATCCCTGGCCGGTTTGCCTGCCGCGTATATCGAGACAGCTGAGTTTGACTGTCTGCGGGACGGGGGTATCCTCTATGCGGAGCGTCTGCGGAAATTTGGTGTTCCGGTCGAGCTGCACAACACGGAAGGAACGATGCACGGATTCGATATCGTGCTGGACAGCCCGATTGTCCGTAACTGTGTTGACCGGCGCACCGCATTTTTAAAGAAGATTTTTTCGTAGGTGGAAGATCAAGTGAACCGTAAAGAGAGACAGCAAGCCGCCTGGACGACTGCCGCAACTATCATGACTCTGGCCTGGCCCACCATCGTCGAACAGGTCATGCAGACGGCAGTCCAATACATTGACACTGCCATGGTAGGCTCCCTGGGCACCCAGGCCACCGCCGCCGTGGGGGCCACCAGCACCATAGCATGGTTGGTAGGCAGCACCTTTTCCGCTTTGGGCGTGGGTTTCCTGGCGCTGATTGCCAAAGCCTGCGGCGCGGGAGATCTGGAGGCCGCGAAAAAAGCGGCGGCTCAGACCTCCCTGGTGGTTCTGGTTGCGGGTATCTTCGCCACCATTGTCTGTACCGCCGTCAGCGGCATGGTCCCTGTATGGATGCAGGTAGACCCCGCCGTCCAGGAGTTGGCCGGGACTTACTTTTTCATCCTTTACCTGCCCATGCTGTTCCGGTCTGCCTCAATCCTGTTCGGCACCGTCCTCCGGGCCGCGGGCGACACCAAGACGCCCATGTGGGTGGGGATCATTGTCAACTGCATCAATATCGTCCTGAATTTCCTGCTGATCTATGATACCAGAACCGTTTCCCTGCTGGGCCTCCGATTCGCCATTCCCGGAGCCGGGTGGGGCGTCACCGGCGCGGCGGCAGCCAGCGCCCTGTCCTACGTGTGGGGCGGTATCCACATCACCTGGGTTCTCTGGCGGCACCCCTTGGTCTCGCCCAAAGGCATGAGCCTGAAACCAGACATGGGCATTCTGCGGCCCTGCGTAAAAATTGCCTTCCCCAATATGCTCCAGCGTTTTGGAACCTCTTTGGG
>CAJTVM010000121.1 GCA_910579595.1 uncultured Oscillospiraceae bacterium | reverse complement strand
CAGCTTCTGGAGCATCAACTGCTCTTTCGACAGTTTAAAATCCATGAATAATTCCCTCCTTATTCAGTAGCCAGCCAGGGCTTACAGCTCGTCAACAGCGGTCTTGGTGCGGTCGGCGTTGTAAACATAGAAGCCCTTGCCGGACTTGACGCCCAGGTTGCCGCCGCGAACCATCTTGCGCAGCAGCGGGCAGGCGCGGTACTTGCTGTCGCCGGTCTCGTTGTACAGCACGTCCATAATGGCCAGGCAGATGTCCAGACCGATGAAGTCGCCCAGCTCCAGGGGACCCATGGGGTGGTTGGCGCCCAGCTTCATGGCGGCGTCGATGCCAGCGATGTTGGACACGCCCTCCATCTTGATGAAGGCGGCCTCGTTGATCATGGGGATCAGGATGCGGTTGACCACGAAACCGGCGGCCTCGTTGACCTGCACGGGAGTCTTGCCCAGCTCCTTGGAGATCTCCACAATGGCGTTCACGGTGCCGGCGGGGGTGTTGGCGCCGGCAATGACCTCAATGAGCTTCATCCGGTCGGCGGGGTTGAAAAAGTGCATCCCGATGAGGGGACGGCTCAGACCCTTGCCGATCTCGGTGATGGACAGGGAGGAGGTGTTGGAGGCGAAGATGCACTCGCTCTTGCAGATCTTGTCCAGCTCGCCGAAGGTGGCCTGCTTCACGCCCATATCCTCGAAAGCGGCCTCGACGATCAGATCGCAATCGGCGCACAGATCCTCCTTCAGACCGGCGGTGATGGCGGCGACGGTGGCGTCGGCCTTCTCCTGATCCATCTTGCCCTTTTCCACCAGCTTGGCATAGCCCTTCTGGATCTTGGCCTTGCCGTTGTCCGCCCACTCCTGCTTGATGTCGCACAGAGCCACGGCCCAGCCGCTCTGGGCAAACGCCTTGGCAATGCCCTGGCCCATGGTGCCCGCACCGATCACGCCAACTTTTTTCATGATGAATTCCTCCTAAAAATGTATTATAAATTTGGGGATTGACGCTTGTTGCCACGCTCGGGTTGGACGCGCTATTCGGTTCGGCTTCCGTCCTTGCTCCGATCTATCCGAACCGGCACGTCTACTCCCGCGCTCAGTTATTGGTGAACACAGCCTTGGGCTTGGGCTTCTCCCGGGACAGGAAGCAGGCCATGCCCTCCACCTGGTCGTGAGTCTCGAAGCAGTCGCCGAACAGCTTTTCCTCGATCTCCACCGCCTTGTCGATGGAAACCTGCATCCCCTCGTTGACGGCCTTCTTGCAGGCGCGCACGGCGATGGGGGCGTTCTTGGCAATGGTGTTGGCCATCTTCATGGCGGCATCCATCAGCTCGGCCTGGGGCAGCACCGCGTTGACCAGCCCGATGCGCAGGGCCTCGGCGGCGTCAATGTTCCGGGCGGTGTACAGCAGCTGCTTGGCCATGCCCATGCCTACCAGGCGGGCCAAACGCTGGGTGCCGCCGAAGCCGGGGGTGATGCCCAGGCCCACCTCGGGCTGGCCGAACATGGCGTTGTCGGAGCAGATGCGGATGTCGCAGGACATGGCCAGCTCGCAGCCGCCGCCCAGGGCAAAGCCGTTCACCGCGGCGATGACGGGCAGCGGGAAGCTCTCGATCATCAGGAAGATGTCATTGCCCAGTTTGCCGAAGTCAGTGCCCTCAGCCTTGGTCATGGTGGACATGGAGCCGATGTCGGCGCCGGCCACGAAGCTCTTATCCCCCGCGCCGGTGAGGACCACGCAGCGCACGGTGTTCTGATCGATGCCCTCAAAAGCGGCCTTCAGATCGGCCAGTACGTCCGGGTTCAGGGCGTTCAGGGCTTTGGGGCGGTCGATGGTCAGAATGGCCACGGCGCCCTGCTGCTCAAAGTTTACAAATGACATCAGATTGCCTCCTTAAATAAATGTACCGGATTTAGCCGTCACCGGCCCCTTTCCCACAAAGTTCGCTATTTTTTTAACAAACCGCGGGGAAAGCGGTGCGGCAATGATTCATGGCAGCGTGCGCCAATCATGCCGCATCGGTTTTGCCGGGGACAGCACCCCTCAATCCTCGTATTAGTATACTGCGTTTGTCCAACTATTGCAAGGAGTTTTTCAACCAATCTTGCTATTTTCACAAAAACTGTCCGGTTTTTCCCGGTGGGTGCCAAATACATAAACCACCGCGTCCAATCCATGGAAGCGGTGGTTTTCCCCTTTTAAAACAGTCCGCCCAGCCATTCCGCCAGCGGTATGTACGCGATGGGCAGGAACATCGCCGGTAACATATTCCCCACCCTGATTTTCTCCCGGCCCAACTCCAGCACATTGATGGCCAAGGCTACAATAAGGGCGCCGCCCACGGCGGTCATCTCGGTGACGACGGTTTCAGACAGGTATGGGCCAACCCATTCCGCAAGCAGGGTGATCCCCCCCTGGTAGACCAGCAGCGGGATGGTGGAGAACGCCACGCCGATGCCCATGGTGGCGGCAAAGGAGATGGAGGTCACCCCGTCGATGACGCCCTTGGACACGATAATCTCGTAATTGTGGTTCAGCCCCGCCTCAATGGAGCCGGTGATGGCCATGGCCCCCACGCAGAACAGAAGAGCGGCGTTGACAAAGCCCTCAGTGAACCGGCTGCCGCTGTCCCCTTTGACAATCCTTGTCCGGATCAGATTCCCTGCCCCCTCCAGGCGGCGCTCAATGTCGATGGCGTGGCCCAGCGCGGTGCCGGCGACCATGCACACAATGACGCACAGCATATCCCGGGTTCCGATCATGTTGCTGATGCCGATGCCCAGCACACACAGGCCCAAGGCGTGGGTGAGGATGGACATAAGCTTATCGCTGATGAGGCTTTTGAACAGCAGGCCCGCAGCGCTGCCGGCGAGCACTAATATCACATTAATGATGGTGGCTAACATGGGGTGCGCTCCTTTGATGCAAAGTATTCCCGGGTCTGTCCGGCGTTTTCCAGGATGGCGGCGCGCAGTGCCTCCACGCTGTCAAACTTCTGCTCCGGGCGCAGCTGCTTCCACAGCTCCAGGCGGATGGTTTCCCCGTACAGCTCCCCGTGGAAATCCAGAATCCACGGCTCTACCGTCACCCCGGTCCGTCCGGCGTTCACCGTGGGGCGCACCCCCACGTTGGTCACCGCCAGACGCACCTCCCCACCCGGGAGGAACGCCCGGGTGGCGTACACCCCAAAGGCGGGGGCGATCACCCCTTCGGGAATCAGCAGGTTGGCGGTGGGGGTGCCCAGGGTGCGGCCGATTTCATTCCCGTGCACCACCGGACCGGACAGGACATGGGGATGGCCCAGAAACCGGGCGGCTTCCTCCACCCGGCCCTCCGCCATCAGCGCACGGATGTACGTGGAGGATACGGTGACGCCGTCGATCTCCACCTTGGGGATGATGTCGCAGCCCATGCCCAGATCCGCGCACAGTGCCGCCAGCCGCAGGGGGGTACCCTCCCCCCCGCAGCCGAAGTGGAAGTCGTGGCCCGCCACCACATGGACGGCATGATGCTCCTTTTGCAGGTAGCCCGTCACAAATTCCCGCCAGTCCATGTCCCGCATCACAGCAAAGGGGGCCACAATGATCTCCTGAATCCCGTACAGCGTCTCCATCAGCCAGCGGCGGTCCTCCACATCGGTGAGCAGGGGGATCTCCCGCCCGGTGAGGGCGGCGGCGGGGCTCTGGTCAAAGGTGAACGCACAGGGCTGTGCGCCCAGCTCCGCCGCCCGCGCCCCCACAGTGCGCAGCAGCGCCCCATGGCCCAAATGCACCCCGTCAAAGAAGCCCAGAGCGATAACTTTGCGTTGATTATCCATCCGGTATTACACCTCGAAAAAGCTCTTGACGGTGGTGAGTGTCCCGCCCACCACCCGGCCAAGGGCCAAAAATGTCTTGTCTACGCCGTACACACGGTATTCCCCATCGGGAACCTCCCGGATGGCCAGAGCCGCGCCATTGCGAACCTTCTTCTCCGCCCCGGCGGTTTTCAGCACCAGCATGGGCAGTCCGGCAAAAAACGCGTCCACCGGCAGCAGGAGGGCTTCCCCCTCCCCCCGGTCCACCGCCTGCTGGACGGCCTCTAATGTAACGCAATCCTCCATGGTAAAGCCCGCCGCCTTAACACGCCGCAGGGAACTCATACACCCGCCGCAGCCCAGGGCCTGCCCGATGTCGTGGCACAGCGTGCGCACGTACGTCCCCTTTGAGCAGACCACCCGCAGGAAGTAATCCGCCCCCTCGGTTGGCGCCTCGTCCAGCACCTCCAGGGCATGGATGGTGACAGGGCGGGGCTTGCGCTCCACCTCTTTGCCCTTCCGGGCCAGCTCGTAGAGCTTTTTGCCGTTGATTTTAATGGCGGAGTACATGGGGGGAATCTGCTCAATGTCCCCGGTGAACGGCTCCAGCGCCGCCCAGAGTTGGCCGCGGGTCACGTCTGCAGGCCGCTCCTCCAGGATTTCCCCGGTGGCGTCCTGGGTATTTGTGATAACGCCAAGTTTTAGCCCAGCAAAATACTCCTTATCGGAACCAGCCGCAAACTCCACCGCACGGGTGGCGCGGCCGATGAACACAGGCAGAACGCCGGTGGCCATGGGATCCAGCGTCCCGGCATGGCCCACCCGCTTCTCGTGGAACATTCCCCGGAGCTTGGCGCACACGTCCATAGAGGTCCAACCGGAAGGCTTGTCGATTACAATGATTCCATTTGCCATAAAAAGAATCCCCTTTCCGGCACGAAAAAGAAGCAGGCCCTTGACCTTTAGTCCTGGGTAGCTTGGGTCAGCTGCTCGTCAATGGCGGCCAGGATGGCCCGCTCCGCCTCCGCCGCCGTGCCCTTGACGGTGCAGCCGGACGCGGCCTTGTGGCCCCCGCCCCCCAGCCGGGCGCACACCTTCGTGGCGTTGAGCAGGTCGGCCCGGGTGCGCACGGAAATACGGCACTCGCCCCCCTCGTGCTCCCGGATGGTGGCGGTGTGGAGCACCCCCTCAATCTGACCCAGAAAGGCCGCCACGTCGTCGGTGTCCTCCGAGGTGGCCCCAGCCTCCGCCATCATGCCCAGGGAGATGGGGACTGTCGCCACCGTGCCGTTGTGGTACAGGTGCATATGCTGCAAAATGAGGCTCTCCAGCTTCATCCGGGCCACCGACTTGGTGCGGAAATGCCGCTTGTTCAGCGCCTGGAAGGGGATGCCCTGCTCCATCAGCGCCGCCGCCGCCCGGTGGGTGTGGGGGGTGGTGTTGCCGTAGACAAAGCAGCCGCAGTCGGTGGCGATGGCCACGTACAGCGGCGTGGCGATGTCCCCGTCCATCACCCCCAGCTCCTGGCAGATCTTCCAGATGATCTCCCCACAGGCGGCCTTGTCTGCCTCCAGGCAGGTCTCTTTGGCGAAAAACTCCTGGGAGGGGTGGTGGTCGATGGCCAGATCGATCCTGTCCTTGAAGGGTAGGGCGTTGTCCGGCAGCAGGTTCACCGTGGCCACATCGGTGCTGACCACCGTGTCCGGGGTGAAGTCATCCGGCGCGGCGAGGCCGTCCAGATAGCCCGCCAGCAGGGTAGTGGCGTCCAGACTGGGCAGGACGTAGGCGGTTTTGCCCAGCGTCCGCAGGGCGCGGCACAGCCCTGCGGCACAGCCAATGGTGTCCCCGTCGGGGCGCTTGTGGGTCAAAATCAGGTAGTTGTCATGGATTTTCAGGAATTCAGCCGCTTCTTGGTAATTCATGGCTCAGTCCTCCTCGTCCAAAATGATATGGGCATTGGCGGGGTTGGCGGGCTTGACCACCTCGGGGTCCCGCAGCATATCCAAGATGTGGGCCCCCTTGTCGATGGAATCGTCCCGCACAAAGGTAAGCTCCGGGGTATTGCGCAGGTTCAGCGCCCGTCCCAGTTCCCGGCGGAGATAGCCAGAGGCGGACTTCAGCCCCTTCAGCGTCTGGGCGGAGGCGGACTTGTCCAGCACGCTGATATAGATTTTTGCGTATTTCAGGTCGGGGGTGGTCTCCACGGCGGTGACACTCACCATACCTGTCTCCGCCACCCGGGGGTCCTTCACGGTGCGGATGAGGGAGGCCAGCTCCCGCTGGATCTCCTCGTTGATGCGTCCGATGCGATTGCTTGGCATAGCGTTCTCCTTTTTTGTGGAATGATTGTGGTTACAAGGCCTGGGCCAGTTCCAACCGCACCTCCCGCTTTTCCACGTCGGTTTGGGAATAGGAGGTCAGATCAAAGCCAATCAGGGAAAATCCATGTTTGCGGTAAAATTGGATGGCGGGGTCGTTACAGCTTTGAGTTTCCAGCACCAGTGCCCTGGCTCCCGCCTTCCGGGCGGCAGAGACGGCGGTTTCCATCAGACGGCCTCCGATTCCCCGATGCCGGACGCCGTCTGCCACCCAAATATTCGATATGCGCATTCGATTATTCCAGCGTTCGTGGCTCAGTTCCAGATAGCCCACGGTCTGCCCCTTTTGCTCTGCGCCAAAGAGCTGTGGTTCCTCCAGCCAGTCGCCAAGCAGCCGGTCCTTGAATTCCCGCTCCTCGGTTTGGCCGAAAGGGCGCCGCTCCAGGGCGGCTCGCCATCCCTCTGGCCCTTCCTGAATCGTAACGTCATAATAATAGTCTGTCCTGTAATGAAAGGTCAATTCCCGGCCCTTTTCTTCCGGGCCAAGGGGAATGATTTTAAGCATTGCTCGGCTCCTTTCCCACAAAAAAGGGGCGGGCGAAGCCGCCCGCCCCTCTCGAATCCCTTATACCGCAATCTGCTCCATCACGAAGGCCTCGATCACGTCGCCCTCCTTGATATCGCTGTACTTCTCAATCCCGATGCCGCACTCGTAGCCCCGGGCGACCTCCTTCACGCTGTCCTTGAAGCGCTGGAGGGAGTTCATCACGCCCTCGTGGATGACGATGCCGTCCCGCACCAG
>CAJTVM010000120.1 GCA_910579595.1 uncultured Oscillospiraceae bacterium | reverse complement strand
AAATCCCCGCCCGGCGGGTGCTGTCCGCCCTCACGCTGCTGCAAATCCAGGGCTACGTGACCGAAGAGAGCGGCAAGAGATTCCGAGCGGCTGTGAAATTGAAAATGGAGTAAGGTTAGGATTATGGCAAAGAGTAATTTGGTGATTGTGGAGTCGCCGGCCAAGGCGAAAACCATCGGGAAATATCTGGGCCCTGACTTCGAAGTCAAGGCGTCCATGGGGCACATCCGGGATCTGCCCAAAAGCAAGCTGGGTGTGGACGTGAACACCTTCGATCCAGATTATGAGAACATCAAGGACAAGGCGGAGGTCATCCGTGATCTCCGAAAGTCCGCCAAGGCCAGCGACAAGGTCTATCTGGCCACCGACCCTGACCGGGAAGGGGAGGCCATTTCCTGGCATCTGCAAAGCGTGCTGGGGATACCCAAGGAGAAAACCTGCCGCGTGACCTTTAATGAAATCACCCGGAAGGTGGTAACTGAGTCCATTGCCAACCCCAGGGACATCGATCAGGATCTGGTGGACGCCCAGCAGGCGCGGCGGGTGCTGGACCGCATTGTGGGCTATGAGCTGTCGCCGCTGCTGTGGAAGAAGATCCGCCGGGGTCTGTCGGCGGGCCGGGTGCAGTCGGTGGCTACCCGTCTGGCGGTGGAGCGGGAGGAGGAGATCCGCGCGTTCCAGCCCAAGGAGTATTGGTCCATTGCAGCGGATTTGTCCCGCATCGCGCCCAACCTGGGACAGTTTAAGGCGGAATTTTATGGAAGGGAAAAGCGGATGGAGCTGGCCAGCGAAGCAGAAATGCAGGAGGTGGCAGATGCAGTAAAGGATTCTCCCTTCACAGTGAAAAACGTGAAGCGCCAGGACAAAAACCGCGCTCCCGCGCCTCCGTTTATCACCTCAACCCTGCAGCAGGACGCCTCCCGCAAGCTGAACATGACCCCCCGGCGCACCATGTCGATCGCCCAGCAGCTCTACGAGGGCGTTGATATCGAGGGTGTAGGCACCGTAGGTTTGATCACTTATATGCGTACCGACTCCCTGCGATTGTCCGAGGAGGCGCTGGCAGCAGCAAAAACCTTCATCATTTCCCGCTACGGCAAGCAGTATTACCCGGAAAATACCCGGCGGTTCAAGTCCAAGGGCAGTGCCCAGGATGCCCACGAGGCCATCCGCCCCTCCGATGTGAATCTGACCCCGGAGGACCTGAAAAAAAGCCTTACCTCCGAGCAGTACCGCCTGTATAAGCTGATCTGGAGCCGTTTTCTTGCCTGCCAGATGGCGGGGGCGGTGTATGACAGTGTGTCTATTGAGGTGGAGTCAGCGGGCTACCGATTCCGGGCCAGCCATTCATCTGTGAAGTTTTCCGGCTTTACAGCCGTGTACGAGGAAGGGAAGGATGATGACAACGAGGCCCCCCAGTCTCCGCTGCCGGATTTGAAGGAGGGGGAGGCGCTGAAGCTCAATGGCCTTGCCCCCGCCCAGCACTTCACTCAGCCCCCGGCCCGGTTCACCGAAGCCACCCTCATTAAGGCGCTGGAGGAGCGGGGCGTGGGCCGTCCGTCCACCTATGCCCCCACCATTTCCACCATCACCAGCCGGGAGTACGTGGTCAAGGAGGGCAAATACCTGCGCCCCACCCCTCTGGGCGAGGTGGTTACGGGGCTGATGAAGGACAAATTCCCCGACATTGTGGACACGGAATTTACCGCCCAGATGGAGGGCAGGCTGGACAAGGTGGAGTCCGGCGAGGAGCAGTGGAAGCAGGTGCTGGCCGAGTTTTACGGCGGCTTCGAGGCCGAGCTGAAAAAGGCGGAAAGTGAGCTGGACGGCGAGCGCATCAAGGTGCCCGACGAGGTGTCGGAGGAGGTCTGCGACCTGTGCGGCCGTCAGATGGTGGTGAAATCCGGGCGGTTCGGGCGGTTTTTGGCCTGCCCGGGGTGGCCGGAGTGTACTTTCACCAAGCCGCTGGTGGTGGAGATGCCGGGCAAGTGCCCCAAGTGTGGGGGCCGTCTGGTGAAGCGCACCGGCGTGAGCAAAAAGAGCGGCAAGCAGTACACCTATTACTGCTGTGAGCACCTGAACAGCAAGGTGGAGGAAAAGCGCTGTGACTTTATGACCTGGGACGTGCCCGTCAAGGACAACTGCCCTGTGTGCGGACAGACCATGTTCAAGCTGTCCGGACGGGGATTCAAGCGGCCTTTCTGCATCAACCCCGAGTGCTCCAACTTCCTGCCGGAGGACAAGCGGGGCGGGTACAAGAAAAAGACGGAGGACGCCGCCCCGGCGGAGGGCGCGGAGGCGGCGGAAGCCGAATCGAAGCCCTCCAAAAAGACGGCGGCGAAAAAAACTACCGCCAAGAAAACCGCGTCCACAGCTAAGGGCGCAACCGCGAAAAAGACTACCGCGAAGAAAACAACCACTACCAAAAAAACCACCACGGCAAAGAAAACCACCGCAAAAAAAGCAACGAAAAAGGTGGAGGAGTAAATCAGCGGGACAGTTCCATGGCGAGCTGAAACCCGGCGCGGAACAGGGCCTGCTTTTCAAAAAACAGGAGCAGCTTCTGTTCGTCCAAAAAATCGTTCAAGCATTTCAGCGCCGCTTCATCCAGTATGGCGCGCAGGCGCTTTTCCTGGCCGCTTACGCAGCGCTGGCTCTCCGCGCATTGGGGGATGGCGAGGAGAAGGGCGGGTTCGAGGTAGTCTTGGGCGTAGGAGAACAGGACTTCCATTGCATCAGTCATATGTATCAACTCCAAAAGCGAACCTAAGATACGTCTACTATGCACGTATCTTAGGTTCACGTCAAGGGGGATTTTGAAAATGCTGGGTGAGCGCATGAAACAGCTCCGAAAGGAGCGAAAAATTCCGGAAAAAACATTATCAGAGCTGATGGGTGTGAAAATTCGTGCATATCAGTTTTATGAAAGTGGAAAAAATGAGCCGACGATCAGCGGTCTGATTGCCCTTGCTGATTTTTACGATGTGACCATCGACTATTTGGTGGGCCGCACCGACAATCCCAATTAAAGGACGATGCCCATGAATGTTACCGTCATCGGCGCGGGTCTTGCCGGGTGTGAGGCCGCGTACCAGCTCGCCCAGCGGGGCATATCCGTCACACTGATGGAGATGAAGCCAAAAAAAATGCCCCCCGCCCACCACAGCCCCGGCTTTGCCGAGCTGGTGTGCTCCAACTCCCTGCGCTCCGACCAGCTGGAGAACGCCGTGGGGCTTTTAAAGGAGGAGCTGCGCCGGTGCGGCTCTCTGATCCTGCGCTGCGCTGATGAGACGCGAGTAGAGGCGGGGGGCGCGCTGGCAGTGGACCGGGAGGGCTTTTCCGCCGCCGTTACCGCCGCCGTCAGGAATCATCCCAGTATCAACATTGCGGAGGGGGAGATCACCGCCATCCCGGACGGGGAGGTGGTGGTGGCCTCCGGCCCGCTGACATCGGACGCTCTGTCCGCCGCCATCGCGGGGCTGTTCCCGGAAAACAGCTATCTCAACTTTTACGACGCGGCGGCTCCCATCGTCACCTTTGACAGCATCGACATGGATCACGCCTGGTTTGCCTCCCGCTACGGCAAGGGGACAGCGGATTACATCAACTGCGCCTTGTCGGAGGAGGAGTACATGGCTTTTTGGCGGGAGCTGTGCGCCGCTGAGGAGGCGGAGGTCCACGGCTTTGAGGACAAGCGGGTGTTTGAGGGCTGTATGCCGGTGGAGGTCATGGCCCGCCGGGGGGTGCAGACCCTGTCCTTTGGCCCCTTGAAGCCCAAGGGGCTTCCCGACCCGAAAACCGGACGGGAGCCTCACGCCGTGGTGCAGCTGCGCCGGGACAATGCCCAGGGCACACTGTATAACCTGGTTGGCTTTCAGACCCATTTGAAGTGGGGGGAGCAGAAGAGGGTGTTCTCCATGATCCCGGCACTGAGAAATGCGGAGTATGTACGCTATGGGGTAATGCACCGCAATACCTACCTGGACTCTCCCCGGCTGCTGGACCGCTACTACCGGGTGCGGGGGAACGAGCGCATTTCCTTCGCCGGGCAGATCACCGGGGTGGAGGGTTATGTGGAATCCACCGCCTCCGGTTTCTTAGCGGGGGTGGAGCTGGCAAGGCGTTTGCAGGGACAGCCGCCGGCGGACTTTCCCCGGGAAACCGCCATTGGGGCGTTGGCGTTGTACGTCAGCAACGAGAGTGTTGTGGATTTTCAGCCCATGAATATCAATTTCGGCATTATGCCGTCCCTGGATTACCGGGTGAAGGGCAAGCGGGAAAAAAACTCCGCGCTGTCCAAGCGCTCGCTGGAGCTTGTGGACGCTTTGAAAGAGAGATTATAGTAAGAGGAGGCCGACGAAATGCGGATTATTGTAGACGCCATGGGTGGGGACAGCGCCCCCAAGGCCCCAGTGCAGGGCGCTTTGCGGGCGGTGAAGGAATATGGCGTTGAGGTTGTTTTGGTGGGCCGCGGGGAGGATATCCTCCAGGCCATCCATGACGAAGGGGTGTCGGAGCTGCCCCGCGGTCTGTCCATCACCCACGCCGACCAGGTGGTGGAGATGTGCGACAACCCCGCCACGGCGTTCAAGGAGAAAAAGGATTCGTCCCTGACGGTGGGGTTGAACATGGTCAAAAACGGGGAGGGGGACGCCTATGTGTCCGCCGGATCCACGGGGGCGCTGCTGGCGGCTGCCACCCTGCTGGTGAAACGCATCCGAGGCATCCGCCGGGCGGCGATGGCCCCTGTGGTGCCCACCGGGGGCGGCGGGGCCGTACTGGTGGACTGCGGGGCCACCGCCGAGGGCACGCCGGAATTCCTGCTCCAGTTCGCCTTTATGGGTAGCTACTACGCGGAGCGGGTGCTGGGCCGTCCGGAGCCCAAGGTGGGGCTGCTGAACATTGGCACGGAGCCGTCCAAGGGCACCGACCTCCAGCGGGAGACGTACAAGCTGCTGCAAAAGGCTAAGGACGAGGGCCGTATCAACTTCGTGGGCAATGTGGAGGCACGGGAGGCGGTGGAGGGGGCCGTGGACGTCATTGTTGCCGATGGCTACTCCGGCAATATCTTCCTGAAAACCATGGAGGGCGCGGGGCTGTTCCTGGGCCGGGAGATCAAGAAGATGTTTCTGCGCAATTTGAAATCCAAGATTGCCGCCCTGCTGGTAAAAGACGGCATCAAGGAGTTCAAGAAGCTGATGGATTCCGGCGAGGTGGGGGGCACGGCGTTGATGGGCATTTCTAAGCCGGTGATCAAAGCCCACGGATCCTCCGATGGCTACGCCATGAAAAATGCCATCCGGCAGGCGGTGGAGTTCAGCAGATCCGGGATTATTGAGGATATTACGGAGAATGTGGAGCATATGCGCCTGCCGGTTAAGCCCGCTTCTGGGGACAAGGAGTGAGGGTGATTTTTTTACAGGTTTGCCATTGTCCGAAAAAAATGTCAAAAGACTATTGACATGGCGGCTCAAAGCCCCTATTATGTATGTGTTCAAAGCCACATAGAAGGAGCTGCTGTGAAATGTTTGAAAAACTGTGCAAGCTGATTGCTGACCAATTCGGCGTGGAGCCGGACAGTGTCACCGCCGATACCGCTTTCGTGGATGACCTGGGTGCCGATTCCGTGGATCTGGTGGATCTGTCCATGGCACTGGAGGAGGAGTTCGGCATGGAGGAGATGGAAGCAGATGAAATCGAGTCCATCGTCACCGTAGGCGACTTGTACAAGTATATGCAGGATCATCTGGATCTTTGAGAATTGGGAAGATCGTGAAAAAGTCCCGCTTCAAGGCGGGGCTTTTTCTGTCGCAGGGAAAAGGGAGGATTTTATGGACAGGCTGGAGAAAAAGCTGGGCTACCATTTCCGGGATATTGGTCTGCTGGAACACGCCATGACCCACAGCTCCTATGCCAACGAGCACCGGGGCGCGGGGTTGACCAGTAACGAGCGGCTGGAATTCCTGGGCGACTCGGTGCTGGGGGTGGTGGTGGCGGATTACCTGTTTCATGAGCATCCGGATATGCCGGAGGGGGAGCTGACCCGCACTCGGGCGGCGCTGGTGTGCGAGGGCAGCCTGCATGAAGTGGCCAAGGGGCTGGATTTAGGCCGCTGCCTACGCCTGGGCAAAGGGGAGGACGCCGGGGGCGGCCGGAAGCGGCCGTCCATTCTGGCGGATGCCACCGAGGCCATGCTGGCGGCGGTTTACCTAGACGGGGGGATGGAGGCCGTACGGCCCATCATCCGTACCTTGATTTTGGATAAGGAGCAGGAAAAATCTGCCGACCGGGACTACAAGACCGCCTTGCAGGAGCTGGTGCAGCGCAGGCCGGGGGCATCGGTGAGCTACCGCCTGGTGCGGGAGAGCGGCCCGGATCACTGCCGCAGCTTCGAGATGGAGGCGTCGGTAGATGGAAGCGTCATTGGCGCAGGCGAGGGCCGCACGAAAAAGGAAGCGGAGCAGATGGCGGCCAAGGCAGCGTTGGAGAGGCTGAACAGGTGAGGTTGCACGATGCGGCTGTTATTTGAAATCGATACGAAAGACTATGATGTAAACGGTACCGCGTTTATACGCCATTCCGCCCGCTGTATCAACATTAAAAACGGGTTAGCTGCTATGGTGCACAGCATTAAGTACGATTATTATAAGTTTCCTGGCGGGGGTATTGAGAAAGGCGAGAGCAAAGAATATGCGATGATAAGGGAGACGCAGGAGGAGGCCGGATTAGTTGTCATTCCTGAATCTGTACAAGCGTATGGCTACGTTCATCGGATTCAAAAAAGTGATCATGATGATGCGGACTATTTCGTCCAGAACAATTACTACTATCTATGCGAGGTTGAAGAAAACGTACAAGCTCAGAATTTAGATGATTACGAGGCAGATGAAAAATTCACGCTGGAGTATGTGGATCCTGACAAGGCAGTTTTCGTGAATAGGAATGT
>CAJTVM010000119.1 GCA_910579595.1 uncultured Oscillospiraceae bacterium | reverse complement strand
CTCTTTTCTTGACGACAGCTTGTCTGCGTTTACACAAAATTTTCTGTCAGGCCCAGCTGGGGGCTGATCATTCTGGCATTGGTGATTGGAAGCGCCCAGAGCGTTGTTACCTCAATGGTTCCGGATGCCACAGCCAACCTGTTCGACGGAGATTTTTCCACCGGCAAGCTTTGGGGTGTAGCCCAGACGCTGCTGATTTCTCTGCTGTTAGGTTTGATTTCTTATATTGTGCGGGTATTTGCGGAATCCAGATCTGTTCTCGCCGCCCGCACCTCTGTCTGGGAGCGGATGGTCAACGCAAAAATGGAGTATTATGATGCCAACGACCCAGCCAGCCGTCTGAGTATGGTGACGGTGGACGCCCAAACTATGGGGGCCGGGCTGGTGCAGCTGTTCATTTTTATCCCCACCATGGTGGTGCTGATGATATCCTGCATCATCCAGCTGCTGGCCTATACGCCGAAACTGTTGATGATTCTTTGGCTGTTGGTTTCAATGCACATTATCTACCTCATTTTTGTTGGCCGGTGGCAGCAAAAGCTGGGCCGGGAACTGGCCGGCCAAATTGGTGATCTCACCGGCTATTTAGCTGAACGGATCCGCAACCTTCCGATGATCAAGAGCTTTGCGGCAGAACAGCAGGAAGATCAAAATGGCATTGAGGCCACAGGAAAGCTGTACCGTATCAATAAAAAATACAATGTTGATCTGGGCGCTGTGGTCGCAGTCTATCAAACCATGGCCGGTGTGGCGTCTACTGTGGCAGCGGTACTCTGGGACTGCTATCTTCTGAAAACTGGTCAGACCGATATTACCAGCTTCCTGGCCTTTTCCATGTATATTGCCTCCATCAACATGACGTTCCTGGTCATTGCCACCGTGTGGACCTTTATTAAGGACTTCCAAGGACGCGCCACCCGTATAGCTCGGTTGATTGAGGCCCCTACTGAATTGACCGGCAAAAAAGCCGCTGGTGCGCAGGACGTTCCCTCCGGAGATTTGCGTGTCGAGGGTGTGGGCTTCCGCTATCAGTCAAATGGCGTCTCGATTTTGAGCGGTATTGATTTTGTGATCCCGCAAGGGAAGGTGACCGCAATCGTTGGCCCCTCCGGCAGCGGAAAGACTACCCTGATCAAACTGCTGGAGCGGCTGTATTCTCCCACTGAAGGATGCATCACCATCGGTGGTGTGGACATTGAGACGCTGAATTTGGATAGTTGGCGCCGGAAACTGTCCTATGTGGTGCAGGATGCCGGAGTGTTCAGCGGGACGCTGCGCCAAGCCCTGTGCTATAGTGTGGATTGGGAGGTATCCGAGACGGAACTGATCCGCGTCACTCAGGCCGTAGGCTTGTACGATTATATCCAGACCCTGACCCATGGTTTTGATACGCCCTTGGCCAACTGGGGTTCCTCTCTGTCCGGCGGGCAGCGGCAGCGCATCGCCATCGCCCGGGCCATGCTGCGGGATTCGGATATTTATATCTTCGACGAACCCACCAGCGCATTGGACCCGGAATCGGCAAATGCCATCAGCCGCATTATTTTCCAGCACTTTCAAGGGAAGACCGTTGTCATTATCTCCCATGAACTCAACTACATGGCCCAGGCAGATCATATCGTGGTGGTCAACATGGGCGCAATGGCTGGCTCCGGCAGTCATGAGGCATTGATGAAGGACTGCCCGGTTTACCATGACCTTGTACAGGAACAATCCTATCAGGAGGTGTTCGGCGTATGAAAAAGAATATAAAGAGGGCTGCCGCAGAAGACAAACGATATACCGCCGATAAGGTCTCCCTACGGGAGTGTCTGGGGATTTTCAAAAATATCCGCCTGCCTTGGGGATTGATGACTGCCGGCGTGATCTTTGCCCTGCTGGCCGCCTACGCCACGCTGCAGGTATCCAGCTTTTCCGGTTCCGCCGTAGATGCCAGCGGCGATATTCCGGTACGCGAGATGGTGGTCTATGTGATCACATCCCTGCTCGTAGTGGCCTACACTACGGGACGGCACGTATCGGTAAACTGGGCAGGAGAAAAGATCAATTACGCTTTGCGCCAAAAGCTGTGGCATAAGATCATCGTCACTAAACAGAGCAGTTATGACCTGGACGGCGGTGAGTCCATGGTCAGTCGAGTAACTACGGACTGTGACTATGCCAGCAGATTCTATGGCACGATAGCCAACATTGCCGGTCTGGTCATCAGCACTACCATGTATCTGGTGGGGATGTATCAGCTCAACGTGCGCATGGCCAACTATGTTCTGCTGTTCATCCCTGTAAGCATCCTGCTGGGCGCAGGCTATACGGTTCTGCGATTCCTCGTAGGCCGAAGGACACAGGCTAAGCTGGCGGCTGCTACCGCTTATCTGGTGGAGCGCACAAAGGATTTGCCCCTCATTAAAACCTGCAACGCCCAAAAGCGGGAAATTGAGGAGGGCAGGGAATATTTCAAGGCTCAGTATGATGCGCAGCTCCGTTTGGGGTTTGTCACCGCCATTGCCACTGTGATCGATTCCTTGCTGCAAATGCTGTCCATCGCCGTTCCGTTTCTGGTGGGTGCGTGGTTTGTCAGCGAGGGCCTGCTGACCATCGGTGCGGTGGTCACCTTCAACACCTTGTTCGGCAACGTGAAGACGGTGTTCAACAATCTGATCGTGTATGCCGGTGACTTTAAGGAGGCCAACGGTGCCCTGGCTCGGATCACCCGGTTCCTTGAAGTGGAGGAGGAGTGCCCTGACGATGGCCAGGAGATCCAGGCTGCGGCCCAGGAGGACATTTCGTTCCAGCAGGTGGATTTCGGCTATACAGACCGACGTGTGATGAAGCAGTTCTCCTGCCGTATTCCCAGGAATAAGGTTACTGCCGTCATTGGGACCAACGGTTCCGGCAAATCCACGCTGTTCAAGCTCATGACCCGGCTCTATGAACCCCAAAGCGGCACGATTCTGTTTGGGGAAAACGACTGCTCGGTTTACAGCCTGCATTCCTGGCGCCGAAAGCTGTGCTTGATTGCCCAGGGAAGCCCCATGATGGCCGGCACCATCCGGGAGAATATCTGCTACGGCAGAGCGGATCAGGTGTCTGATGAAGAACTGCTGGAGGTTGCTAAGCTGTCTCATGTATACGATTTTGTGAAAGACCTGCCCGATGGTTTTGACACGGTGGTGGCTGCCGGCGGCGGGAACTTTTCCGGCGGGCAGAAGCAGTGCATCGCCATTGCCAGGGCCATGCTCAGCAAGAGCGATTATCTGCTGCTGGATGAGGCCACCAGCAACCTGGACGTGAAGCGGGAGAAGGATGTAATGGAGGCCATGGATCGGCTGATGAAAGATAGGACCACCGTTATCATTGCCCACTCCCTGTCCACGATCAAGAATGCGGATCATGTCATCGTTATCAATAAGGGGGAGCTGGAGATGGAAGGATCACCGGCCCAGATCCTGGAGCAGACGGACAACTATCTGTCCAAAATGATGATGCGCAGGCCGGAAGTCAGCCCCGCAAATTAAAGTATGGCCCCTTGCCGTTCCTGTCCCGAACGGGGCAGGAACGGCAGACGATACATCCTAAAGGAGGCTGGGAGTTTTATGGACACGAAATGGATCTGCCACCCGTTAGATAACCGGGAAACCTGTATGGTTCCTGTGTTCCAGCGGACTTTTTCAGTCCGGGACGGTCTGAAAGCGGCCCGACTGTCCATCACAGCTCATGGTATTTACGAAGCGGAACTCAATGGCAGGCCGGTGACCGACAATAAGTTCGTACCGGGTTTGACCAGTTACTATCACCGTATCCAGGTACAGCGGTATGATGTGACGGCGCTGCTCCAGGAAGGGGAGAACCTGTGGCAAACAACGGTGGGGGACGGCTGGTGGCGGTGGAACAACAATTTCGGTCCCCGTCTGGCTCTGTGGGGGCGGTTGGAGCTGGAATATACCGATGGAACAGAAATCATCCCCACAGACGAGTGTTTCTTGGTGGGTACAGGCCCAGTCATCAGGAGCGATTTACAGAAGGGCGAGGTCTATGATGCCCGGGTAGAACCGGGAGGCTGGAAGACCGCCGCCATTGAAACCGTCCACACTGACGCGCAGCCCATTCCTACCCAAGGCGTACCCGTGCGGGAGAAGGAGTGGTTTACAGGGACACTGTTCCGGGACAGCGCCGGAAACACCGTCATCGACTTCGGACAGAATATCGCGGGCTATGTGAATATGCGCCTGTTCAACACACAACCGGGACAAGTGGTCCATCTCAAGCATGGTGAAGCGTTGGATAAGGAGGGCAAGTTCTCCACAGCCAACTGCGATGGCGGCAAGATGGAGTTTCAGGAGGTCACCTACATCTGTAAAGGTGATCCTGTGGAGGAATATACGCCCCATTTTGCTGCGTTCGGTTTCCGCTATGTGCTGCTGGAGGGCATTGAAGACGGCGAGTTTACCGCTATTGCGGTCTACTCTGACACGGAGCAGACCGGGGACTTCCAATGTTCCAACCCGCTCATTAACCGGCTGGTGGAAAACGCCCGGTGGAGCCAGAAGGGGAACTTCCTCGACGTGCCGGTGGACTGTCCCACACGGGAACGCAATGCCTGGACGGGGGATGCCATGATCTACTGCCGCACGGCGGCTTGGTTTATGGATGTATCGGCTTTCTTCGAGAAATGGCTGAAAGACCAGACCATCGAGCAGTACGCCAGCGGCAAGGTGGGTATTACCTTCCCTTCTACCTCCAGTGTTCATGACCCGGAGGAGCTGATTCGGGTGCGGGAGCGTGACCCCCGTATGGCGCTGGCCGGGCCGGAAGGAGACGGGAACATCGGCGAGGACAGCGTGGGCTGGGGAGACAGCGCCGTTTGGATCCCCTATCAGCTCTATCTCATGTACGGCGACAAGACGATGCTGGAAAATCAATATGAGACGGGCAAGCGCTGGTTGGACTACTCCCTGCGCTGTATGAAGGAAAGGAACCCGTTGTATGCGGATAAGCCCTGGTACGTGGACGGGTTTGGGGATTATATTTACGATACCAAATTCCACTATGGTGAATGGAACGAACCTTTGCCGCCATCCCCGGAGGTCGTCCAGTTCTTCATGAGCGGCAAAAGCCCATCGGAGTATGTGGAGTTCATGGCCCAATACGGCAAACCGGAGGTGGCCACGGCCTACACCAAGCGCTCCTGCGACAATGTGGCCCATATGGCGGAGATTCTGGGCAAGACAGAGGATGTAGCCAGATACCGTGCCCTGTCCGCAAAAATCAAAGCTGCCTATAACAGATACATGATTGCGGATGATGGTTCCATCCAGCCGGGACATCAGGCAGCTTATATTCGGGCGCTGGCGCTGGACATGGTAAGCGAGGAGAAGAAACCGCTGGTCATTGCACAGCTCAGGCAGGAGCTGGAAGCGGCAGACAACCATTTGAACACCGGGTTCCTGTCCACCGTCTATCTGCTGCCCACTCTGTGCGATTACGGGCTGGTGGAGGAAGCCTTCAAAATCCTGGAGCAGACCGGGGCCCCCGGCTGGCTTCACCCCATCACCCTGGGGGCCACTACCATGCTGGAGAACTGGGACGGCATGGATACATTCCGGGACAGCTTCAACCATTATTCTTTCGGTGCGGTGTGTCAGTTCCTCTTTGAGTATGTGGCGGGCATACGCCCTGCCTTTGATGGCCCCGGGTTCCAGAAGTTTGAGCTCCGACCCGTCCTGGGCGGCAGTCTTACCTGGGCGGAGGGAAGCTACAAGACCCGGCATGGCCTGATCAAATCTGCGTGGAAACGGGAGGGCAGCACATATACCTATACCTGCACGGTGCCGGAGGGAACAGAAGCCCATTTGATACTGCCGGACGGCGCGGCCCATACACTCACCAGTGGAAACTATGAATTTCGAGGGAAATTGTCATGAAAAAGCAGGTTTTTAATCCTTATCTCCCCTCCTGGGAGTACATCCCGGATGGGGAACCTCATGTGTTTGGGGAACGGCTCTATGTGTTCGGTTCCCATGACCGATTCAACGGCACCCTGTTCTGCCAAAACGATTACGTGTGCTGGTCCGCACCGTTGGATGATCTGGGGAACTGGCAGTTTGAGGGAACCATCTACCGCAAGGCCCAGGACCCTTTGGCAAAGGAGGACAGCATTATGCAGGCCCCGGATGTATGCCAGGGGCCGGATGGGCGGTTCTACCTCTACTATACCCTGGGGCTGGTTCCTGTCATGGCGGTGGCGGTGTGCGATACCCCTGCGGGACAGTATCAATATTACGGTCTGATCCAGTATGACGACGGCACTCCGGTGGGGAAGCGGGAACATGATCTGTTCCAGTTCGATCCAGGCGTGTTTCGGGATGATGATGACCATGTGTATCTCTATTCCGGCTTTGGCCCGGAGAAAGACGGTATGTTTGCGGCTGCGTGTCAGAAGTACCGCATGAACGGGGCCTATGTGATGGAGTTGGAGCCGGATATGCGGACCATCAAGGGTATACCCCGGCGCATTGTACCCAAGAACGGACTGGCTGCCGGGACCGGCTTTGAGGGCCATGGCTTTTTTGAGGCCAGTTCCATGCGGAAGATTGGCGGGCGGTACTATTTCGTCTACTCCTCCGGCTTGTCCCATGAACTGTGCTGGGCCGTCAGCGACAGGCCGGACGGCGGGTTTCAGTACGGTGGGACATTGGTGAGCATCGGTGACATCGGTCTGACCGACCAGCCCCGCAACTACCTGGGCAATACCCATGGGGGGCTCGTGGAGTTAAACGGAAACTGGTACATCTTCTATCACCGGCAGACCAACCGCCAGCAGTATTCCCGCCAGGGCTGCGCCGAGCGGGTGGAACTGGATGAAAACGGGCGGTTCCATCAGGCAGAGATCACCAGCTGTGGTTTGAACGGCAGGCCATTGGAGTGTCAACGCCGATATGAAATTGTAAGAAAACGCCGAAGAAATTTTGTCGTTT
>CAJTVM010000118.1 GCA_910579595.1 uncultured Oscillospiraceae bacterium | reverse complement strand
TCCCCAACGAGGAGATCGACATGGACTTCATGAACCTGAACCAGGCCGCCCACGGCGACCGGGAGCACGGATTCATCGGGGCCCGCCTGCGCATGGCCCGGAAGGTCATCGCCGGGTACTGGAAGGACGAGGACGTCCACAAGCGCCTGGGCAGCTGGATGAAGGCCGCTATCGGCGCGGCGGTGTCCAAGAATATGAAGGTCATGCGCTTCGGCGACAATATGCGAGAGGTTGCCGTCACCGAGGGCGACAAGGTGGAGGTGCAGGCTAAGCTGGGCTGGCAGGTGAACACCTGGGCCGTGGGCGATCTGGTCAACGTAATGAACGAGGTCACTGACGCCGAGATCGACGCGCTGATGGACGCCTATAAGGCCAGCTATGATTTTGCCACCGACGATATGGAGACGGTGCGCTACCAGGCCCGTGAGGAGATCGCCATGAAGAAGATGCTGGATGCCGAGGGCTGCAAGGCCTTCTCCAACACCTTCCAGGATCTCCACGGCATGAAGCAGCTTCCCGGGCTGGCCAGCCAGCACCTGATGGCCCAGGGCTACGGCTACGGCGGCGAGGGCGACTGGAAGGTGTCCGCCATGACCGCCATCATGAAGGCCATGGGCGAGGGCGGCAACGGCGCGTCTGCGTTCATGGAGGATTACACCTACCACCTGGTGAAGGGCCAGGAGTACAGCCTTGGCGCCCATATGCTGGAGGTCTGCCCCAGCGTGGCGGCGGACCGGCCCCGGATTGAGGTGCACCCCCTGGGCATTGGGGGCCGGGAGGATCCCGCCCGCCTGGTGTTCGAGGGCAAGCCCGGCGATGCCATCGTGGTCAGCCTCATCGACATGGGCGGCCGTCTGCGCCTGATCTGCCAGGACATCCACTGCGTGAAGCCCATCCTGCCTATGCCCAATCTGCCCGTGGCCCGGGTGATGTGGCAGGCGGAGCCGTCCCTCACCACCGGGGTGGAGTGCTGGATCACCGCCGGCGGGGCTCACCACACGGTGCTGAGCTACGACGTCACCGCCGAGCAGATGAAGGACTGGTGCGCCATGATGGACATCGAATTTGTCCACATCACCCGCGACACCACGGTGGAGAGCTTGGAGCACGACCTGTTCCTGTCCGATTTGGCCTGGAAGCTGAAATAATGGCATAATGTGGAAAGGGCGCGGAGGCGGAAGCCTCTGCGCCCTTTTATTCCTCCCGGAAATCAAATAATTGTTTTGTTGTTACGCCCAGTGCGTCGGACAGCCGAAACAGTACATCAAAAGATGGCCCCACAATTCCCCGTTCAATTGCGCTCACATAGGTACGGTCAATATCTGCTTCTTCCGCAAGCTGCATTTGTGACCAACGATTCTTTTTTCGATAGTAGACCACATTTAAGCCAAATTTCTCATAGCGGTCTCGATATTCCTCTTTCACTCTGACACCCCCATGTATGTATTTTACTGAGGGTATTCTGTTAAAGAAACGGTTGTACAAACTCATAGAGAGATTGGCAAACGACATAAGGAGTGTTATAGTATACAAAATGATTTTGGAGGAAAAGCTATGGAATTGATAGAGGCCGATCCCCTGCCCCCGGTTTGCCAGAAATGCGTTGACGAGGGCCATGAGGATTGCGATGAATGTGGGCACATGATGGAGCGCTGGCCCATCTCGCCCAGGGATGAGCGCAGGCTGGAGTGTATCGCAAAAGAAAAGGCAGCTGCCCGTCTCCAGAGGGAATTGGAACGGCTTAAGGATTAAACCAGCCCCGCACAAAATCAAATGTGCGGGGCTGGCTCATTTTTTCAAAATATCCGTCACGGTGAGCACCCCGTCCCCCACCCGGAACCGCACCTCCAGCCCCGCGAAGCCGAAGCCGTACACCCGATCCGGGTCGTTTTGGTAGGAGGGCCGGGGATCCTGAGCCAGCACGCCGATGAGCGCCTCCCGGCTGTCCAGCGGCACCTGTTCCAGCAGCTGCGCCGGAAAATCCACCGTTACCCGATCCTCCGGGGCCGTCCCGGCAAAGCCCCCCGCCGCCTCGGGATGGCAGTCGGCGTAGGGCACATAGGGCTTGATATCCAGAATCGGGGTGCCGTCCACCAGGTCCGCCCCGGACACGTACAGTACCGGGCCGTCCGGGGTGGACAGCGCCACCCGCTCCAGGCGTACGCAGGACAGCCCGATGGGGTTGGGCCGGAAAGGGGAGCGGGTGGCGAACACGCCTAGGCGCCGGTTGCCCCCCAGGCGGGGGGGCCGCACCGTCGGCGACCACCCCGCCCGGTTGTTTTCGGAAAATTCCCAGATCAGCCACAGGTGGGAGAAGCCGTCCAGTCCCCGCAGGGCCTCGGGGACACGGTACTCCGGCGCAAACACCACGGCGGAGCGCAGTTCTTCCACCAGCCCCGCCTGTCTGGGCACGCCGAACTTGGTGGGAAAATCGGAGCGGATATGGGCGATTGGCTCCATCTCAATCCACGTTGGGGCTGGAGCGCATGGCCTGGATGGTCTTGTCAATAAGGGCGTCCAGCTCCCAGCCCAGCTGCTCCGCGCCCTGCTGGATCACCTCCCGGGAACAACCGGCGGCGAATTTCTTGTCCTTATACTTCTTTTTCACCGACTTGACCTCCAGATCACCGACGCTCTTGGAGGGCCTCATCAGCGCCGCCGCGCCAATCAGGCCCGTCAGCTCGTCCACAGCAAACAGCACCTTTTCCATTTGGTGCTCCGGCTTGATGCCCGCCGCCGTCATGCCATAGCCGTGGCTGGCGGCAGCGCGGATGACGGACTCGTCTATCCCCCGCTCCCGCATCAGCTCCTGGCTTTTGACGCAGTGCGCGTCGGGCCACTGCTCAAAGTCCAGATCGTGGAGGATGCCCACCGTTTCCCAGAAACCGGCCTCGTCCCCGAAGCCCTCCTCCTGGGCGAACCAGCGCAGCACGTCGCCCACGGTGCGGGCGTGCTTGCGGTGAAATTCGCCCTCATTGTATTCGCATAAAAGCTCCCATGCCTGTTCCGGTGTGGGTATCATAGCAGATCTCTCCTTTGTTTTTTGTGTTGGGGAGATCATATACCCGCGGCCCGGTATTGTCAAGGGTTATGCCGCGCCGCTCTCCGCCAGCATCCGGCCCAGGTAGATGCCGTAGCCGCAGGTGGGGTCGTCCACCATCACATGGGTCACCGCCCCCACAATTTTCCCGTTTTGCAGGATGGGGCTGCCGCTCATCCCCTGGACAATGCCGCCGGTGGCGTCCAACAGCCGCTGATCCGTCACCTTGATGAGATAGTCCCGGCAGTCCCCCGCGCTCTCAGGGAACACCTTGGAAATCTGCACCTGGTACTGGTCCACCCGGTCGCCGGAAATGTTGCACAAAATGCTGGCCTCTCCGGTGGTCACCTCGTCCCGCCGGGCCACCTCCACGGCCTGACCGTCCGCCCAGTGGCTGTCGGCCATCACGCCGAACACGCCGCCGTTGGTGTTGGCGCTGAGCAGCCCCAGAGTGGCGGAGGTGTCAAACACCCCTTTGAGCTGCCCCGGTGCGCCGCTTTTGCCCTTCTCCACCCCGGCCACCGTGGCGGGCAGGATGGAGCCGCTCTCTAGGGGCATGAGCAGGGCCGTGTCCGTGTCGTTGATGCCGTGGCCCAGCGCCCCGAAGGCCCCGGTTTCGGGGCAGTAGAAGGTCACCGTGCCGATGCCCGCCATGGAATCCCGGATCCAGGCCCCCAGCTTATAGGCCCCGTCCGCAGGGCACAGCACCGGCGTGGCCGTGAGCTGCACCTGCCGGTCGTCCCGGATGGCCCGGATGCTCATGGTCTCCCCTTCCAGCTCCTGGAGCAGGGCGGATACCTCCTCAATGGTGTCCACCTCGGTGGCGTTGATGTGGGTGATGATATCGCCCTCCTTCAAGCCGCAGTCCTTGGCGGGGTTCACCGCCCCCCCGTCTGTAGCGATCTCCGAGGTGCCTACCACCACTACGCCGTCGGAAAAGAGCTTGATGCCCACCGCCCGGCCCACGGGCACCACCGTTACCGCGCCGGCGTGGGCTACGGGCAGGGTGGGCCACAGCGTCAGCACCGCCGCCAGCAGCAGTCCCAGCCCCCGCAGGACCGCCGCCCCTCCAAATGGTGTTGCTTTTTCATTCAAATCCATTCACCGCCTTTTGAAATTTCCCAGCCTGGTCAAAAACAATGGCTGGGCGTTTTGAAGCCTGCGGACAGCCGGACGCCCGCGGAAAACACCGTAAGCGTCCGGACGCCCGCCTTTTTAATATGGCGGCATGGACGGATTTTACCGTGGCAAAGTAAGGCGGGATTGACAGCGCGGCGGGCCGTTCCGGCTGGAACGGCCCGCTTTTTAAAATCATACTGGAAAATATAAGGTTATTTTCTGAATTTGGCCGATTTTTGAGCGCGCCGTATTTTCTTGGGCGGACAAACATAGTTTGCCCATATCGGGGCATACCTTTTACAAAAAGGGAGGTCGTCTGCATGAAAAAAATGACAAAAACGCTGCTGATTGCCTACGCGGCCGCCGCTGCGGCGGGGGTTCTGCTCCATTTCCTGTACCAGTGGTTCCCCAACCCGGTGCTGGCCCTCATCTCCCCCGCGCGGGAGAGTGTGTGGGAACACGTCAAGCTGCTCTATTTTCCCCTGCTGTGTGTCTCCCTGGTGATGGGCCGGGGCGGGACGGGCGCGGGGCGCGCGCCCTGGCTGCTGTCTATGGTGCCCGCCTGCGCCGTCATGCTGGGCGCGGGCTATGTGTACCATGTGATTTTCCGGGGCGAGGCCATGATCTTTGATCTGCTCCTGTTTTTCGGGTCGCTGGCTTTGGGCTTCCTGCTGCCCCGGGTGCTGTGGCCGCTGTGCGAGTGGCCGGGGACGGACATGGCGGCGTGGGCGCTTACCGCCCTGCTGGGGGCGCTCATCGTCTGGTTCACCTTTTTTCCGCCGGATACGGCGCTGTTTGCGGATCTCAGCGGGGCGCTGCGTACATTTTTGACCATTCCGGTGTAAGAACCTGTATTCACAGTCGAAACCGCCGGATGGACGAGGGATTTTCCCGTCAGGCATGGCAAATTTTCGCAGGAATCATTGCGTTTATTTCCAGAAAATTTAACGCGGCATGGCGGGGCAAGACCCGGCCAGACGGTGAATCGAGGTTGTGAATACAGGCTCCAAGGGTACGATAAATCAGCCGCCGATTGTGGGACAGCCGGGCCTGTTACCGCACCTGTCCTTCGCCCCGGATCACGTACTTGTAGGTGCACAGCTCCGCCAGCCCCATAGGCCCCCGGGCGTGGAGCCGCTGGGTGGATATGCCCATCTCACACCCCAGGCCGAACTCGCCCCCGTCGGTAAACCGGGTGGAGGCGTTCCAGTACACCGCCGCGCTGTCCACCTGGGCAATGAAGCGCCTGGCCGCGTCCGCGTTTTTTGTGACGATGGCCTCGGAGTGGCCGGTGGAGTGGGCGGCGATGTGATCGCAGGCCCCGTCCAAATCGTCCACCACCTTCACGGCTAAAATATAGTCCAAAAACTCCGTGTCGAAGCCGGCCGATCCGGCGGGCTTTCCGGGGACAATGGCCGCGGCTTTTTCGTCCAGCCGCAGCTCCACGGGCGGCAGGCTCTGGGCGGCTCGGCCATCTACGATACGCGCCTTCAACCGGGGAAGGAAGTCCGCCGCGACGTCCTTGTGCACCAAACACACCTCGGCGGCGTTGCAAACGCTGGGCCGGGAGCACTTGGCGTTTTCCACGATGTCCAGCGCCATGTCCAGGCCGGCGTCCTTGTCCACGTAGACGTGGCAGATGCCGGTTCCTGTCTCAATGACAGGAACCGTGGCATTTTCCACGCAGGCCCGGATCAGCCCCGCGCCCCCCCTGGGAATCAGCAGATCCACCAGCCCGGAGGCGGTCATCAGCTCGTGGGCGGACTGCCGGGAGATATCCTCCACCAGCCCCAGCGCGTCCTGGGGAAGCCCCGCGGCGGCAAGCCCCTCCCGCAGCGCGGCCACGATGGCGGCGGCGGAACGGTGGGCCTCCTTGCCGCAGCGCAGCACGCAGGCGGAGCCGGCCTTCAGCGCCAGCGCCGCCGCGTCGGAGGTGACGTTGGGGCGGCTTTCGTAGATGATGGCGATGACCCCCATGGGGACGGCGGTTTTGTCAATGACCAGGCCGTTCGGGCGTTTTCGTCTGGTGAGCACCTGCCCCACCGGGTCGGGGAGGGCGGCAACCTCCCGCACACCCTGGGCCATGCCCTGAATCCGCGCCTCGCTGAGGGCCAGCCGGTCCAGCATGACGGTGGATACGGCGCCCTTGGCCTCAATCAAATCCAGGCCGTTGGCGGTGAGGATGGCCTTGGTGTTGTCCAGCAGCGCGTCCGCCATGGCCAGCAGCGCCCGGTTTTTCGTCCCGGTGTCCGCCAGGGCCATGGCGCGTTTCGCCCTCTTGGTCCGCAAAAGCAGTTCTTGGGTGGTCATTTGTCCTCTCTCCTTCCGATGAAGCGGGTGCCGGTGTGCCGGCCCGCCGCGATGTCATACAGCTGCTCCGGCCGCTGTCCGTTGGCAATCACCATGTCGCAGCCGCAGGCCATAGCGATCTCCGCCGCCTTCAATTTGGTGGCCATCCCTCCGGTGCCCAGGGCGGAGCCGGGATCCCCCGCCAGCGCTTTCAGCTCGGGGGTGATCGCCCGCACCTCGGGGATCAGGGCGGCGTCCGCGCTTTTCCGGGGGTCGGCGGTGTACAGCCCGTCGATATCGCTGAGCAGGATGAGCAGATCCGCCCCCACGCACCGGGCCACAATGGCGGACAAGGTGTCGTTTTCCCCGATGGTGGTGGACACGCCCACCTCGTCGGTGGCCACCGCGTCGTTCTCGTTGACCACGGGCAGGGCGTTCAGCTCCAGCAGGCGGTTGACGGTGTTTTCAAAGTTCTGCCGCCGCTGGGGGAAGTTCACGTCCTCCGCCGTCAGCAGCAGCTGGGCCACGGTGTGGTTGTATCCGGCGAACAGCTTGTCGTAGGTGTACATCAGCTCGCACTGGCCCACGGCGGCGGCGGCCTGCT
>CAJTVM010000117.1 GCA_910579595.1 uncultured Oscillospiraceae bacterium | reverse complement strand
TGACGCTGGGCTTGGAAAAGCCCAATTCATGGACAATATCAATGGAGCGCACCATTCCGCGATCTTCCCGGAGTTTTAAGATTGCCTCTAAATAGTCCTCGGCAGATTCGTGGATGTTCACAAAAATCCTCCTTTCACGGAAGTTTCTGTGCATAGGTTAGCACATTCTAACCAAAAATGCAAGTTTTTTGGAAAAGGGTCTTGACATTGACGGTTAGCAGTAGTAAACTAAGGCCGATTTGGAGTTAGAAGCTACTAACTGCATCCCGGAGGAGGCGAGGACATGATGCCGCTGACAATGGCAAAGGCGGGAGAGACCGCGACGATCCGCAAAATCTCCGGCAAGGACGAGGTGCGCCAGCATCTGGCGGAGCTGGGCTTTGTGGTGGACAGCGATGTGACGGTGGTCAGCGAGATCGGGGGGAACCTGATCGTGCAGGTGAAGGACAGCCGCATCGCACTGGACAAGACCATGGCAAACCGCATTATGGTTTAGGGAAAGCGTCCGAGCAGTCGTGAGCAGCGCCGATGGACCGGAGCGAGGGGCGATGCCCGCCAGTGGCGGGCGTCCATCGCCGACCGAGCCGAATGCGAGACCCGAACGGCGGGGCCGCAGGCCCCAGAAACCAGCCCCGAGACGGAGGGAAGCCGCGCGTCGCGAACAGGCGGGGTGTGACAAGGAAACAAAAAGGAGGAGAGCAAGATGAAAACGCTGAAAGATGTGAAGGTGGGCGAGACCGTGACCGTGGCGAAGCTGCACGGCGAAGGCCCGGTGAAGCGCCGGATCATGGACATGGGCATCACCAAGGGCGTGGAGATTTTTGTCCGCAAGGTGGCTCCCCTGGGGGACCCCATGGAGCTGAACGTCCGCGGTTACGAGTTGTCTGTCCGCAAAGGCGATGCGGAGATGATCGAGGTCAACTAAGAACCTGTATTCACAACCTCAATTCACCGTTTGGCCGGGTCTTTTCCCGCCATGCCGCGTTAAATTTTCTTGAAATAAACACAATGATTCCTGCGAAAATTTGCCTTGCCTGACGGGAAAATCCCTCGCTCATCCGGCGGTTTCGGCTGTGAATACAGGTTCTAAAATTTTTTTGACCATAAGTTAGCCTTATCTAACATCTGAGAGGAGAGAATCGAAATGGACATCAAAATTGCCCTGGCGGGCAATCCGAACTGCGGCAAGACGACCCTGTTCAATGCCCTCACCGGCTCCAGCCAATACGTGGGCAACTGGCCCGGAGTTACGGTGGAGAAGAAGGAGGGCAGGCTGAAAGGCCATAAGGATGTGGTGATCCAGGACCTGCCCGGCATCTATTCCCTGTCCCCCTATACGCTGGAAGAAGTGGTGGCCCGGTCTTATCTGGTGAACGAGAAGCCGGACGCCATCCTCAACATCGTGGACGGGACCAACATCGAGCGCAACCTCTACCTCACCACCCAACTGATTGAGCTGGGCCTGCCCGTGGTGGTGGCAGTGAACATGATTGACCTGGTTCGGAAGAACGGCGACACCATCAACCTCCATAAGCTGGGCGAGGCCCTGGGCTGCGAGGTAGTAGAGATGAGCGCCCTCAAGGGCGAGGGCGGTATGGCCGCCGCGGAAAAGGCCGTAGCCTTGGTCCAGAGGAAGCAGGCCGGGGAGCTGCCCCATGTGTTCACCGGCAGCGTGGAACACGCCCTGGCCCACATTGAGGAGTCCATCCAGGACAAGGTGTCGGAGGGCTATCTGCGCTGGTACGCCATCAAGGTTTTTGAGCGGGATGAAAAGGTTCTGGAGGAACTGAACCTCTCCACTGATCTGAAAGCCCATCTGGAGCAGCACATTACCGACTGCGAGACAGAGCTGGACGATGACGCCGAGAGCATCATCACCAATCAGCGGTACGCTTACATCAACGGAGTGGTATCCCGCGCGGTGAGGAAGAAAGCCCCCAAGCACAGCCTCTCCGTCTCCGACAAGATCGACCAGATCGTCACCAACCGGATTCTGGCCCTGCCCATCTTCGCCTTGGTCATGTTCCTGATCTATTCCATCGCTATGGGCACTTCCCCGGCGGGCCTGTTTGAGGGCGAGGAATGGGGTATTGGCATCGGCTCCTGGGGCACCGACTGGGCCAACGACAACCTCTTCGGCGAGATGGTCCCCGGCCTGTTTGACACCATTCTGGGCGCTCTGGGCGTGGCCGAGGGCGGCTGGCTCTACGGCTTGATCCAGGACGGCATCGTGGCCGGCGTGGGCGCGGTGCTGGGCTTCGTGCCTCAGATGCTGGTGCTGTTCCTTCTGCTGGCTATCCTGGAGGACGTGGGCTACATGGCCCGCGTGGCGTTCATCATGGACCGGCTGTTCCGCCGCTTCGGGCTGTCCGGCAAGAGCTTCATCCCCATGCTGGTGGCCACCGGCTGCGGTGTCCCCGGCATCATGGCCTCCCGGACCATTGAGCAGGACCGGGACCGGAAAATGACCATCATGACCACCGGCTTCATCCCCTGCGGGGCCAAAATGCCCATCATCGGCCTGTTCGCCGGGGCGGTGTTCGGAGGCTCTTCCCTGGTCGCCACCTCGGCCTTCTTCATCGGCATCGCCGCCGTGGTGATCTCCGGCATCATGCTGAAAAAGTTCAAAGCCTTTGCCGGGGAGCCCGCCCCCTTCGTCATGGAGCTGCCCGCCTACCACGCTCCCTCCGCCAGCAACGTGCTCCGGGCCACCTGGGAGCGGGGCTGGTCCTTCATCAAGCGGGCAGGGACGGTGATCCTGCTGTCCACCATCGTGCTGTGGTTCCTCCAGTACTACGGCTTCACCGACGGCGCGTTTGGCCCTGTGGAGGATAACAATACCTCCCTGCTGGCCGCCATCGGCAACGCGATTGCCTGGATTTTCTATCCCCTGGGCTGGACGGGCGACATGGCCTGGAAAGCCACCGTGGCCTCCTTCGTTGGCCTCACCGCCAAGGAGAACGTGGTGGGGACCCTCGGCACCCTCTACCACTTCGCCGGGGAGATCAGCGAGAACGGTGAGGAGATCTGGGCTATGGTGGGGGCAGACTTCGGCGCTCTTACCGCCTACAGCTTCATGATCTTCAACCTGCTCTGCGCCCCCTGTTTTGCCGCTATGGGCGCCATCAAGCGGGAGATGAACAATGGCAGGTGGACCGCCTTTGCCATCGGCTATATGTGCGTGTTCGCCTACGTGATCGCTCTCATCGTCTACCAGATCGGCGGGCTGATCGCTGGGGTGGTCAGCTTTAACCTGTGGACCGTTGTGGCCTTGGTTCTGTTGGCGGGAATCCTTTTCCTGCTGTTCCGCAAGGGTTATCAGGGCGAGGAAAGTACCCGGCGGCTGACCTCTGTGGCCGCTGCCGCGAAGTGACCGACCCAGAAAGGAGCGATTGACCATGCCCGCTAGCTTGGGAAATATCATTGTGATCGCTGCGTTGATTGCTGTTGTGGCACTGGCTGTCCGATCCCTGCGGAAATCTCACAAGTCCGGCGGAGGCTGCAACGGCGACTGCGGGAACTGCCGCGGCTGTCACTGAGAAGCAGATTTTGTTCTCCCCGCATTCAACGGGGAGAACAGCCAAAATAATAAAGCAACAACATAGTGAGAAGGCATGGGCAGAGGATTCTGTTCATGCCTTCTCCCATTGGGGAGGAATTGTTCTACGGCAGAAATACGGGAAGGCCATCGGTGGCACAAGCCGTCTGCCATGTCCGGCAGAAGCGCCTCTTTGGATGGGTAAAGCGCGCTTTTTTGTTGATTTCGCACATCTCCCTTGCCGCGTGATCGGAAACGGTAAAATAAAACGACAGGCTTCTTGTGGAAACCTGTCGTTTTTTGGAGCAATGTGGCAAAATCGCCTTTCAAGAGAACATTTATCGTCACAATTCAAATAAGTTGTAGGGTTGGATTTCCACACAAACGTCATCCTCAAAGGTGAATCTCACAATCCACGGCATTAACCCCCTTATTTTTTCAAAATCTTTATAGCCGAACTGCTTATCATAGAAATTGATAATTGTACTCAAGGCGGTTCCGTGAGTTCCAACAACAATTGTACTATTTCTATGCTGATTTAACAGACGATTTAGCGCTGCAATATTTCTTTCCTGTACTTCTCTTAACGTCTCACCATCCGACAGTTTATAATCGAAATCCATCCATTGAGCCTTACAGAACGAAGCAAAATCCTCAATCCAAGCGCTATCTACTCTCCGCTCTCTAAAATCGTTCTCTATATGGATTTCAAGCCCACTTGACGCCGCATAGTCACGAATTGTATCTATGGCTCTTTTATAAGGACTGGAGAAGGCGATATCAATCTCCTTGTCAGACAAAAATTGTGTGACAAGTTTGCTATCCTTCAATCCCTTTTCAGTCAATTCCCTTAAAAGATCGTCATGATTGTTATAGTTACTTTCCGCGTGTCTGACAAAATATACGATGGTCATCTGCAAACCAGCTTTCTCTGCAAATACGGATTTGTCACGAGCTAAGGATACCACCAATGGGAATGGCAGTCAACCCCCATCTATAGTCGCTGATAGTAGTGGCAAGCAATCGTTTGCCGCCCAAAAAACTTGGGCGGCATTTCGCTTTTCTTGACCGAATTTTGACTTTTGCCCGCTATGCTTAGTCCATCAAAGCAAAGGAGGCCATGTATGCGAAAACGATTGATCGCTGTCCCCCTGATGTGCGGCGCACTTTTATCCCTCGCCGCCTGCGGGGACTACGCCATTCCAGACAATTCACCCCTGCCGTCACAGGCTGTTGCCGCAAATCCATTTGAGGCGGCGGAGGAGGATGCCGGATTTCAGGCAATGCTCACCCACGAAGTTGCTTCGGCTGATTTCTCTGAGAGCGGAGAGCGTCTGCCATTCTCCTATGATGGCGGCGAGTTTCGGCTGGACTACCGATTCTCCCTCAACGGCAAGATGGATACCGTTGGATTTCTCCTGTTTCTGGACGGCCAGCCACAGCCCTACAAGGTGAACGATACCACAGCGGAGTATGAGTATTGTCACAGCTTTCCCGCAAAGGAGGATCAGAGCATTTCCTTCCTCTTTGAGCCTGTGACCGGCAGCGCCGGCGATACGCTGGCCCTGACCGTGGTGAGCATCACAAACCCGGATTTCCAGCCGGATATGGAATCCACCTCCAGCTATGGCTGGTATCATAAGACGCTGGAATCCTGTGTTGAATTGAAGTTCAACGCGGACGCGCCCGCCGCCCATTCAGACCTTCCGCCTGTCCGGGAAATCTTTTCACAAAGCGAAGTGCGGGAGGAAAAGGTCACAGCGCAGTATGTGGAAAACGAGCTTCCCAAATACGGCTGGGGCGGTGTGAGCATGGACACGCTGGACAGCGGAATCTATTATACGTTCTCCTGTGACGGCGGCATCACCTATGACAACCTGCGGGTCTCCGCTCCCGTTCCCCTGCGATTTACCATGTGCGGCACAGCCGGAACAAGTTACAGCATCGCTTTTTTCCTGGATCATCAGCCGGTGAAACTTGACGAAAGCACCTGCCGCTCCATTACATTGAGCAAAGGCGGCGTCATGGAGCTTGAGGCCGTGATCGACCCGGACAAGCTGGGGCAGTTTCACACCTTCTACTGTGTGGCCGTCCCCCAGGACGGAGCCTCCGGCCCGTTCTTTAAGACCAATTCTATTTTATTGTATAAGGAGAACTGAACATGAAAAAGACATTCTGCATGACATTGGCGCTGATTTTTACCCTGGCGTTGTCCGCCTGCGGTAAGACGGATTCCCCGGCTCCTGCGGTTTCGGGAAACGTCCCCTCCGATACATCCGTGGTCGCTGTCCCGCCCTCTGACGGACAGCAGAACCAGCCCATTTCCCAGGCTGGTACATCCTGCACCTTCGACCCCGCCCTGTTTGGCGGCAAGCTCCAGAGCTGCGCCTATGCCGGGAACGGAACGCTCCTTGTGCTGGCGGACAAGCTGTACCTCTACGACACCGGGACTTCCTCGGTGCTGGCCACCGCAGAAGCGCCCCTGCGCGACTTTGAAGCCCAGGCCATTGACGGGGGCTACGTCCTGTCCGGCATGGACGACAGCGGCATGATGGTGTACATCTACGACAGCTCGCTCTCTCTGAACAAGGAGATCGCGGTGAACGAGCTTTTGCAGGGAGATTTTGTTGTCAGCGAAACCGGTGGCGTAGCGGCCTCCACCGACGGAAAGAAGCTGGTGTTCACCGCTATGGGTGGGCTGTATCTGTACGACCTGGGAAGCGGGAGCCTGACTACCCTCCTGGACGTGGCCCAAAACGCCGGGACAGCCAGCATCCGTGTTTCCATGCTGAACGGCGCTGCCTTTGCCCAGGATAACAGCCAGATCGTGTTCTTTGGCAGCGGCAGCTCAATTCCCGCGGTAGATGGCGAGGAAGGCTTTTCCATCCACGGGAGCATCGCCGTGGATGGCAGCGGTCTGAAGCTCACAAAACCGTCCGGCTATGAAATGGAAGAAATGCAGAGCAGCGTCAGCCGGTTGTTTTTCCCGCAGACCTTTACCCAGGCCGATGGAACGCTGCTTTGGGTGGACCGGGCAACGGGCAGCGCCAATACACTTTCCTTCTCTGCCGGCGGTGAGGGCAAAGACGGCGTGTACAGCTCGGAGCAGGGAAACTACGTGGCAACCGCTGTTCTGGGCAGCAATCTGACCGTTCGCGTCTATGATGTGGCCTCCGGCGAATTGATTGCCACCGAAGTGATTGAAGACTCCGATTCCACATATTTCAATCGTATCCCCAGGATTTACCTTTTAGACGAGGCCAAAACCGCTGTAGTCGTTCTTGGAGGCAGTATCAGCGAAATTGATACGCTGGTATCCACATTTGAGTTTGGAGCGTAACATGGAAATTACATTTGAAAGCGTATCGAAGCAATACAAAAGAAAGTATGCGCTGAAAAACTTTACCGCCACATTGAGCGAGGGCGTGTACGGCCTGCTGGGTGAAAACGGGGCCGGAAAAACCACGCTCATCAATACCTTTGTGGGCATCCTGCGGGGGGACAGCGGCACGATCCGGGTGGACGGCCAGGATGTGAGGACGC
>CAJTVM010000116.1 GCA_910579595.1 uncultured Oscillospiraceae bacterium | reverse complement strand
ATAGCGCGGAGCCGTCGTGAGCAGCGCGGATGGACCGGAGCGGAGTGGACGGCTTTTCGGCCCAGAGGGCCGGAAAACGGCGCGCACAGCCGCATACCCTCCCAGTCCTGAAACCCGCCGCCATTGTCCCATGTGCTAATTAGTATCATTTGTGTATACTATCAGCGTTGGAGGATAACCAGGCATCAGGGAAACGGATTCGAGAAAAACGGCTGAAGTTGAATCTCACACAGGAAAAGCTGGCAGAGGGTGTGAATCCATCCTTCCGCGCCAAGTTGTAAGCTGCATTTCAGTCCTGTTTCAGCAGGGCTGAAATGCAGTTTTTCTAATTCAAAACCTCCATGATATACTGCTGTTCAGCGATCATCATGGAGGCTTTGTTATGCCCAGAAAAAAAACAAAGATTTCAGAAACAAAACGACAGGCGCCAGCAGAAAAACAATCGCTCCCAGCTCAACGCCAAAAGCTGCCGGTTCGTCCTCACCGACGTGGACGCCAACGGGCGGCTGCGGTATGCCAACATCTTTGAGTGGCTGGCTCAGGCCCTGCCCTGTTACAACGTGTCTGAACCCAAGGCCCCGCTGGCGCTGAACGAAAAGCACAATAAAACCTGGCTTCCGAGCATAAAACGGATGGAAAACCTCTGGGCCGAAGATCTGCCCAAAATGTTCCCCATCCGTTTGCTGTATACACACTTATATGGTTCTGGCATGACTGATTGCCAGCAAAATAAATTTCTGTCCGCCAGTTTGCGGCCAGATCCGGCGCCGCATAGTATCCAGACGCTTCACTGCGGGCGGCAGATCGCCTTTGGCGGAGGAAATGCGGCGGCGGTTACCACCTGCGAGAACAGTTTGCGTCAAGAAATATTTTCTGTATATGCTGTTTATGACATCAGTTTTACGGATATAGCTGCAAAATTGCGGGATACTGGTTAAAAAAGCGAAAAAAACTTACTCCTTGAAGAGGGTTGATTTGCGGAATGGATATTATCGAACAAAATAATTGTATATAATTTTCAATCTTTTTAAAAGACCGCTTCTCCGCTAATTGCGGGCTTCATACAATTGGCAAAGAATTTTTGACGACAAAATTTGGAAATCAATATTTTAAAGGGAATAAAACAGGATTTTTACTGAATTTAAGAAAAAACAGAACCCCGTCAAAAAGTGAAAGGCCCAAGCATTCGATTTCAGCCGCAAATGAGAACGGTCTGCTCGATTTGAATATCGCGTACAACAAAGAGGCATGCTCGAATCATTGATTCATTTGGGGACAAAGTATATAATTTACACAATGAAAACAGGTTTTTTTGATTCAGACTTGTTCAGCATTTCCCCATCGGCTGAGTGACGGAGAGTGTTCGAGCTTATTTGTTGTACCTGGCAGCGATAATACAAAAGCTGTCGTACAAAATAAAGAATACCATTTTAAAAAGAGGAAAACACAATGAAGAAATGGATTGCTCTGTTGCTCGCGGTAATGATGGCGCTCCCATTGGCCGCGTGTGGAAACGGTGGTGCCGGCAACAGCACTCCCCCGTCCGAAAGCGGAGACAAGCCCAGCGCCAATGTTCCGGATGATGGGGCGGCAGAGGAGCTGACCGTATGGTGCTGGGACGAAAACTTCAACATCCCCATTATGGAGACGGCTGCGAACTACTACCGTGAGGCCGGCCACCCGAACTTCAAGCTGAACATTGTCAATGTCCCTGAGGTGGATCTGGAAAGCAGGGCCATTACTGCGTTCACCTCCGGCGTTTCCGATGGTCTGCCCGATATCTATCTCATGGGCGACTACTCCGCGAAGAATTTCCTGATCAGCTATCCTGGGATGTATGCCGATCTGACTGACGCAATTGACGCTTCCAAGTTTGCGCCGAATAAGACTGCCTGCTACACGCTGGACGGGCGGCTGTACGGCGTGCCGTTGGACAGCGGCAGCGCGGGTATGTATTATCGTGTCGATCTGTTTGAGCAGGCGGGGTACACCGCAGAGGATCTGGAGGACATCACTTGGTTTGAGCTGGTGGAGATCGCGAAAAAGGTAAAGGAAGTGACTGGGAAATACGTTTTCGTGTTCACCCCCTGCAAAGGGACGCACTATATGCAGATCGCCCTTCAGTCCGCCGGACAGTGGTTCTACGGTGAGGACGGTGAGAGCGCCAACTTCGTCAACAATGAGGTCATCCGGCAGATTTGCGAGGTTTTGAAGGCCATGTATGATGCGGACGTCATCTATCCGGTGGACTACTGGTCCTCGGAGGGTGTGGCCGGTATCCAGAACGGCGACGTTGCCGCCCACATCTCCGCCGTATGGTACGCGCCCACGCTGACCGCAGTGGATGAGATGTCCGGCAAGTGGGGCTATGTGAGGGTTCCCAAGCTGGAGGGCATTGAGGGTGCGACCCAGTATTCCAACATCGGCGGCTCCAGTTGGGTTGTGATGGAAAACAGCGCCAACAAAGAGCTGGCCATCGATTTCCTGGCCACTGTGTTTGCGGGTAATCTGGAGTTCTATGAGCAGATTCTGACGGAACAGGCGGCTGTGGCTACCTATCTGCCCGCAGCGGACAGTGAAGCCTATCAGCAGGAGGTCCCCTTCTTTAACAACAACAAAATCTATGCGGATTTCGCCGAATGGGGTTCCCACATCCCCGAGGTGGATTACGGCGCCAATACCAGCATTGCGGAGGACGCCCTGCGGGCAGTACTTCAGGATTATCTGGATGGCAAAATTGAGCTGGATGATATGCTCAGCCAGGCCGAGTCTATCTATGCCATGCAGGCGGGCTGACCCATAACCAAGCGGTTACCACCCATTAGGATACGCGGCAGGGGTGTACGCCCCTGCCGCGTGGATTTTTAAGGGAGGATGATTCACGTATGCGCACGGACTTGAGAAAAAAACTGCGTCGGGAGCGATGGATAAATTTTAGCAGTATTGCGATCATCCTGACCTGCGTTTTCATGCTTTACCCAATTGTGTACTCCATATTTCTTTCTCTTCACAGTCATAAGGGACTGACTTCCACATTTGTGGGGCCGAACAACTTCGTCCGGCTGGTCAAGGATACGATCTTCTGGCAGTCACTGGGCAACAGTTTTATTTTCCTTATCATTCAAGTGCCTATTATGCTGGTGCTGGGGCTTTTGCTGGCCTATCTCCTCCAGAGCGATTACATCAAGGGCAAGGGCTTTTTCCGTATGGCGCTGTTTCTGCCCTGTGTAACGTCGCTGGTGGCGTACTCCATTGTATTCAAGGCGTTGTTCCAGGTAGACGGGCTGATCAACAACTGCCTTTTGGCCCTGCACATCATTCAAGCACCAATTCACTGGCTGACAGACGCCTTCTGGGCAAAGGCCGCCATCATCATCGCGCTGTGCTGGCGCTGGACGGGTTACAACACGATGTTCTATATTGCGGGGATGCAGAACATCCCCCGGGACACGTTGGAGGCCGCGCGCATCGACGGAGCTAACCGTTTCCAGGAATTTTTCCGTGTCGTGGTGCCGCAGCTCAAGTCTATGATTGTGTTCACAAGCATCACCTCCACCATCGGGACCATCCAGCTTTTTGATGAGGTGATGAACCTGACGCAGGGCGGCCCATCCAATGGAACGATGACTGTATCCATGTATATTTATAATCACTCTTTTAAATACAGCTCCAACTTTGGGTATTCGGCGGCCATGTCATGGGTAGTTGTGTTGATTATCGCGGTGTTATCTCTTATCCAGCTGCGTGTCACAAGGGATAAGGAGGGGTAAGGATGGAGAAATTGAAAAAATATGGCTGCCGAGGCCTGACCTATCTGGTGTTGATTATTGCGGCTTTTTTGTCCATTTTCCCCTGCTATTGGATGTTTATCGGCGCGACGAATACTTCACGGGATGTGACAAGCGGGCGGGTGCTGCCTGGAACTGCGCTGGCTGAGAATTTACGGAACCTGTTTGACACCTACCCCATTGGTACGGCGCTGATCAATTCCATCATCATCGCCGGGGCAATCGTGGTTCTGAGCCTGCTGGTAACCTCCCTGGCGGCTTACGGATTTGAGAAATTCCGTACAAAGATTTCGGAGAAAGTTTATACCATTTATCTCGTGGGAATGATGATCCCGACTGCCGCCATGATGATCCCACTGTACCGGATGATGGGTACTTTTGGCCTTGTCAATAACCGGCTGTCGGTTATTTTCCCGGCGATCTCATCGATCTTTTTGATTTTTTTCTTTCGTCAGAGCTTCAAAACACTGCCCAACGCAATTCTGGAGTCGGCGCGCATTGACGGCTCCAGTGAACTGCACACCTTCCTGTATATCGTCTTTCCCAGTATGCGCGCCACTTACGCCGCCGCAGGCATTTATGCCTTTATGACATCCTGGAACAGCTATATGTGGCCCATGATCGTGCTGCAGACCGACAGCCAAAAGACCATTACGCTGGTGGTATCCAAAATTGCCTCCTCGTCCTATGTAGCGGACTATGGCATTCAAATGGCGGGACTGGCGGTGGCCACACTGCCCATGCTGGTGGTTTTTCTGGTGCTTCAGCGCAGCTTTGTGGAAGGCATGACAGGGTCTGTCAAAGGGTAACGCATGACGGGCGCAATTATGAAGAATACGAAAAGCGAGTCGGTGGGACTGATCCTTGTGGGCCTTGTATCGGTATACTGGGGGTTTACTACGGTTCTGATGAAGCACGCCCTGCTGTATATGTCGTCCACAACCTATATCGTGCTGCGGTTTGTCATTGCGGCGGCGCTGGTGCTGCCTGTCTACGCCGATCGGATCCGGCGGAATATGGGCCGCTCCCTGCTGCTGCACGGCTGCGTGCTGGGCCTGCTGCAGCTAATTCCGATGGAGGGGACGGCCATTGCCCTGCAGTATACGACAGCTGCCAACTCGGTATTTATCAGCCAGCTCTCCTTTGTCTTTGTGCCGCTGATCCAGTGCCTCCTGATCAGGCGGCTGCCGGACCGTATGCTGGTGTCGGCAATCTTTTTCCTGTTGGCGGGGCTGGCGGTTTTTTCGGATGTGGGACGGAATGGCCTGAGCGCCGGAAGCCTCATCTGTGTGTCTACGGCCTTGTTCAACGCGATCAATGTCCTATGTGTCAAGCGCTTTTCCGCCACGGACGACGCCGTGTGTCTGGGCGTGCTGCAAATCGCCTTCTGCGCGCTGTTCAGCATCCCCGTTTGGCTGGTGAATCCGGGAAATGTCCAGTGGTGCGCGGATTCTGTGAGCATTCTGTTTTTTACGAGCGTGCTGGGCAGCGCGGTGGCTTTTGTAGCCAGCGTATCTGGCCAGGCGCGAACGGTGCCGGTCAAGGTTTCTTTCCTGGGCCTGCTTCAGCCGATTTTTGCCATGCTTGGCGGAGCAGTGCTGCCGGATGAATTCGGAAGGGTAGAAGAGATTACGTCCAACATGGTCTTGGGATCGGCCATTATTTTAATGACGCTGGCTCTTTATCTGATAAAAAGCAAACAAATAGCACAATAAAGGAAAAGGAGAGATGCGGCTATGCAGAAAACATTCCCATTCAACGACTGGTACTACAAGGAGAGCTTTGAGGATTGTGACGCCGCCGGGGTGGGGCTGGAGGGTTTTTGCCCCGTGACGCTTCCCCACACAAATCGAGAAATCCCCTTTAATTATTTCGATGAAACGTGTACTATGTTCGTATCCTGCTACAGGAAAGTCTTTACAGCAGGGGAGGAGTGGAGGGATCGGCGGGTATTCGTCCGCTTTGGCGCGGTGTCCAGCGTGGCCGACGTGTATCTGAACGGCCGGCACCTCACACAGCACAAGGGCGGCTATACCGCGTTTACCGTGGAGCTTACCGAGGGATTGCGTTTCGATGCGGACAACGTCCTGACGGTACGGGCAGACTCCACAGAGCGTTCTGATGTGCCGCCCTTTGGGTACCTGATTGATTATCTGTGCTACGGCGGGATGTACCGGGAGGTAGAGTTGGTCGTCAGCGATGCGCTGTACGTGTCCGCGCTTCATCTGACGCCCCGGGATGTGCTGGCGGAAAAGAAGTCCCTGGACGTGAAGCTGTATACCCATTCGCCTGCGGCGCGCCAGGGCGTAGAGCTCACCGTAACGCTGTCAAACGGCGGAACCGAGGCCAGAAAGGAAGCGTTCACGGTAGATGTTCCCCAGGGGGATGGAACGGTTGAGGTGTCGCTGGAAGCGTTGGAGAATATCCGGCTCTGGGATACCGGCGATCCGCAGCTTTATACCGTTGCCGCTGTTTTGGGTGATTCCGTACTGGAGGATCGGTTTGGCTTCCGGGAGATTGCGTTCACCACCACGGGCTTTCTGCTCAATGGCCGCAAGATAAAGCTCAGGGGCTTAAACCGCCACCAGTCTTTCCCCTACGTGGGCTACGCCATGCCTAAACGGGCGCAGGCCCGGGACGCGGAGATTCTCAAGGAGGAGATCGGCGTAAATATCGTCCGGACCAGCCATTATCCCCAGTCCCGTCATTTCCTGGATCGCTGCGACGAGTTGGGGCTGTTGGTGTTTGAGGAAATCCCCGGCTGGCAGTACATCGGGGATGAGGAGTGGAAAGCGCTGTCTGTAAAAAACGTGGAGGACATGATCATGGAGGGATATAACCACCCATCCATTGTCCTCTGGGGTGTGCGAATCAACGAATCCCAGAACGATTTCGACTTTTATGAGCGGACGAACGCGAAAGCCCACGCCATGGATAAAACCCGTCCCACCGGTGGGGTTAAATATATCGAGCGGGCGGATTTCCAGGAAGATGTGTATGTAATGAACGAGTTCCAGCTGGGCAAATCTGACCGCCGCCATCGGGATCAGAACATTTCCACAGGCCTGGATCACGATGTTCCATTCCTGATTTCGGAATTTGCCGGCGCATTCCATCCCACCAAACGCTGGGATGACACCAAGCACCGGGAGGAACAGGCGCTGCGCCATGCGTGGGCCCATGATGAGACGGCGCTGGACGACCGCATCTGCGGGGCAATCGGCTGGTGCGCCTTCGACTACAACACCCATTACCAATTTGGGCCCGGCGACCGGGTGTGCTATCACGGCGTTTCAGATATGTTCCGTATTCCCAAGCGCTGGACCACCGGTAAGCGTCAAATAGGGCTGAACCTACACCCCCTATGGTAGAATAGGAAGGAAGG
>CAJTVM010000115.1 GCA_910579595.1 uncultured Oscillospiraceae bacterium | reverse complement strand
TAACACAAGTGGAGCGTATTTGTCCAGAAGTGATGGCCTTGGGGGGATAAAATCAAATAATCTCACATTCCCCCTTGACAACAGCTTTAGAAATGCCACTTCGACGAGCAGCTTCTTATCTGCGGCCCGCGCCTTGACACAGAAAATGCAGCCGGATATGCGGGAAAATCAGGATGTCAGGCTGTTCACTGTGAGCTTTTGGCGGAAGTCGAATCGTCCGCTATGCACATTCGATATCTGTGTCCCGGACATAGCCAGCTACCTGGACGGCGAGTGGACCGAGGATTCCATACGGGATCTGCTTACGGACATACCTGGCCGGGACCGCCACCATATCAAGGTACTTGTCCGGGGCACACAATCCGAAAATCGAGTACGTTGCGCGGATGGCTGCCGCCATGGATGTTGTCGATAGACTACCTGATGGGTCTGTCCTCTTCCTCCATTCCAGACCAGCCGCCGTCTCCAGAGATACGGACGCTCATAGCCGGGTATGAGCTGACGCACATATGAAGAAGATGATTTGGATGCAGCTCGACCTTAATAAAAAACTTTTGTATCTTGGACGGCAAAATTCGGTCCATCACCTTCAAAAACGGCATAGAGCACCGATTTGCCTACAAGCAGCCAGAGGAATGAAAAAGGCCGGAAGCCCCTCTATTCAAGGGTTTCCGTCTTCTTGCTTCCTGGCTCGTCTATCCTGCTTCCAATAAACATGGCGTCCCCGAAGGAGAAGAATCGATATTTTTCCCGCACCGCCTCCTCATAGGCCGACAGGACGTGCTCCCGCCCCGCCAGGGCGGACACCAGCATAATCAGGGTGGATTCCGGCAGATGGAAGTTGGTGATCAGGGCGTCCAGCACCTTGAAGCGGTAACCGGGGTAGATGAAAATATTTGTCCAGCCCGCAGATGCCGCCAGCGTACCATCGTCCGCGGCCCAGCTCTCCACCGTGCGGCAGGAGGTGGTGCCCACGCAGATCACCCGGCCCCCGGCCCGTCTGGTCCCGTTGATCACATCGGCGGTCTCCTGGGGGATGACGCAGTATTCCGAGTGCATCTCATGCTCGTCCAGGTTTTCCGCCTTTACCGGGCGGAAGGTGCCCAGGCCCACATGGAGGGTCACATAGCACACCCGTACCCCCATGGCCTGCACCTGCTCCAGCAACTCCTTTGTGAAGTGGAGCCCCGCCGTGGGGGCGGCGGCGGATCCTACCACCTTAGAGTACACCGTCTGGTAGCGCTCACCATCGTCCAGCTCCGCCTTGATGTAGGGAGGCAGGGGCATTTTACCCAGTCGTTCCAGCGCCTCCAGGAAAATGCCGTCGTAGTCGAAGCGGACCAGGCGGTTGCCGCCCACTACCTCGCCCACCACCTCGGCGGACAGCTCGCCGTCCCCGAAGGTGACCTTCGCGCCGGGGCGCAGCTTTTTGCCGGGGCGTACCAGACACTCCCATACCTTCTCCCCCCGGTCGATGAGCAGCAGTACCTCGCAGGCGCCGCCCCCCGCACGATGGCCAATGAGCCGGGCGGGCAGTACCCGGCTGTCGTTGAGTACCAGGCAGTCCCCAGGGCGCAGCAGGGAAGGAAGATCGTAGAAGTGCATATGCCGGGTGTTTCCCGTAGCCCTGTCCAGCGCCAGCAGCCGGGAGCTGTCCCGCCGTTCCAGCGGCGTCTGGGCAATCAGCTCCTGAGGGAGGTCGAAATAAAAATCTGAGGTTTTCACATATATCCCACCGTAATGCCAGTATAGTAGAACTGGAGAATTTGCAGATAAGTATATCCCTGCTTCGCCATGGCGTATGCGCCATACTGGCTCATGCCCACGTTGTGGCCCCAGCCCCTGCCTACAAAAGTGAACGAGCCGTTCTGCCCTGTGGTGCTGCTCAGGGTGCCCAAAGTGCCGGTTCCAGACGTTGTGCCGCCCTGGCCCGGCTGGACAATCCCGCTGCCGGTGGCGATGTAGGCGTTATCCCCCACGGGAACCACATTTCCGGAACCGTCAATGGCATACAGCCCGCCGGTGCCGTTGATGGAGGTGATACCATTGATATTCAGGGAGGCGGAGCCCGCGGAAGGCTGGGGGATCGCCGACGCGTTGAAGCCGTAGCGGTAGGAGCGCAGGCCCAGCATCCCCACCGCATACCGGGTGTTGACGGTGAACTGCTTGCCGTTGTTGTCCGTAAAGGTGAGCTGCCGGGGGTTGCCGGAATCGGTCAGGGCGGTGACGGCGATAGAGACGATGGAGCTGCCCACATCCCGGTAGCCCAGCCCCCGCAGGCCGGATACCAGCGTGGCGGAGGTGACGGTTTTTGACCAGTCGTCGCTGATGGCCGCCGCCTCATAGGGGTCGGCCTTGCCTACCAGATAGGGGTAGTTGGTCTGGCTGCCCCCCCAGACGGTGGAGGAGCTTTCACTGGCCCCGCCGTTGCTGGAGTAGTAGGCGGTCTGGGCAATTTTTCCATTGCAGATGGCCACCTGTCCGGCGGTCTGGTCCACCGCCGCGTCGGAGTTGGCCCCCGCCTTTCCCCGGCCATAGTAGGCTTGGCAGTCCACGTCAAAGCAGATATCAAAGTGGTGGCTGCTGTGCTTGCTGCCCAGGGACAGGGCGTAGCTGCGCGCCGCCACCGCCTGGGCCTTCAGCGCCTCTATGGGCCAGCTGCTGCTCATCTCGTTGGGGACCACGCCCTTCACGTAGTCCTCCAGCCCCAGGATGTTCACCACCGTCATATTGCCGCCGTTGATCCGTTCGAAACGGAAGCCGCCGGCGTACAGGCAATCCTTGCTCAGGGTGACGTAGTTCCCGTCCCCTGCCGCATTGGGCGCGACCCCCAGGCCGGTGCCCTTCCCCTCGTCGTCAAACTGGAACAGGATTGTGTTGGTGCCCGTGATTACCGCGTTGACGCCATAGGAGGAGGTGCCCTTCAGCACTGTGGATATCCCCCGGGCCGCCAGGGCCTCCTGGGCGGCCACCGCCTGATCCCGGGTGGTGTAATTGCCGATCCGGGCATAGAATGTCCCGCCGATGTACGCCGGGAAGCCGCCCTCATAGATTGCCGCCGCCGACTGGGCCTCGGCGAAGGTGGAATACGGCCCCGAAACCTGCAGGTGGAACTCGCCTACCGCCACGGAGGAGGAGGTGAGGGCGGAGTGGTAGCTGGCGTAACCGTTGTAGGCGCCGTAGTAGACGTTCATGGTCTTGACCACCGAGATGGCTTTCTGCGGGGTGCTTCCCAGCGCCACAAACCGGTTGGCGCTGTCGTAATACCCGAAGCGGAAGCCGCTGCCGGTGTTGTTGGCCATGTTCAGTCCCTCCATGGCCCCGGTGCCGTAATGCAGGCCCACCCGGATGATCCGCTCCGCCACGGGGGCGGCATAGGCGGCCTGCCTCCCTCCATAGGCGGACAAAAGTAGCGCAGACAGGCACAGGGCTGCAATTTGCACGAATTTTCGCTTCATGAGCTTCTCCATTTCTCCACTTTACGCTAATGTGTCAAATTGACACTTTAGCATGATGATGTTATATTGGTATGTACCATTGTAATATGGTCAAGGTCTGCATTTTTAGACCTCTTTTGACAATGATTATAACGTATCCGCCCCATGGCCGCAACCCCCAAATTGCGCAGCCGGCAGGCGGCGCACAGGAGGTAGAAGAACGATGGAAAAATATAAAGTCGGCGTCATCGGCGCCACCGGCATGGTGGGCCAGCGCTTTGTCACCCTCATGGAAAACCACCCCTGGTTCCAGCTCACCGTGGTAGCCGCCAGCCCCCGCTCCGCCGGCAAACGGTATGAGGATGCGGTGGCGGATCGCTGGGCCATGGATACCCCCATCCCGGAGGAGGCCAAGGATCTGGTGCTGCTCAGCGCCCAGGACGATGTGGAGAAGATTACGGCACAGGTGGATTTCGTGTTCTCCGCCGTGGATATGAAAAAGGACGAGATCAAGGCCCTGGAGGAGGAGTACGCCCGCCACGAGTGCCCGGTGGTGTCCAACAACTCCGCCCACCGCTGGACCCCCGATGTGCCCATGGTTATCCCTGAGGTGAACCCGGAGCACATCGAGGTCATCAAGGATCAGCGAAAGCGGCTGGGCACCAAGCGGGGCTTCATTGCCGTGAAGTCCAACTGCTCCATCCAGAGCTACGTCCCCGCCCTGTCTCCCCTGCGCCAGTTCGGTGTGGAAAAGGTGCTGGTGTGCACCTACCAGGCTATTTCCGGCGCGGGTAAGACCTTCAAAACCTGGCCCGAGATGGTGGATAACCTGATCCCTTACATCGGCGGCGAGGAGGAAAAGAGCGAGCAGGAGCCACTGAAGGTGTGGGGCCATGTGGAAAACGGCGTCATCGTCAACGCCGGGGGCACCTCCATCACCGCTCAGTGCCTGCGGGTGCCCGTGTCCAACGGCCACACCGCCGCCGCCTTTGTCACCTTCAAAAACAAGCCCACTATGGAGCAGATGAAGGAGGCCTGGGCTAGCTTCAAGGGCCGTGCCCAGGAGCTGAACCTGCCCACCGCCCCCAAGCAGTTCCTCAACTACTTCGAGGAGCCTGACCGTCCCCAGGCCAAGCTGGACCGGGATCTGGAGGGCGGGATGGCCGTATCCATCGGCCGCCTGCGTCCGGACACCCAGTATGATTACAAGTTTGTCTCCCTGTCCCACAACACCCTGCGGGGCGCGGCGGGCGGCGGCGTGGAGCTGGCGGAGCTGCTGTGTGCGGAGGGATATATTGAGAGAACATGAGGAGTTTTTGGCATGGAAAATGTATTCTATTACAGAAGCGCCGCCGAAGCCTTTATCGTGGTGAAATTGCCGCCGCAGTCCAACTAATCATTTGAAAGGGTGCATTCAAGCATGAGACAGCCCGTTTTTACCGGTTCCTGTACCGCCCTGGTCACCCCTTTTGACCAGAACAATATTGTAAACTACGATGCCTTTGCCAGGCTCATCGATTCCCAGATCGAGGCCGGGGTGGACGCGCTGTGCGTGTGCGGCACCACCGGTGAGTGCGCCACCCTGTCCATCCGGGAACACATTGCCGCCATGGAATTCTGCGTGAAGCGGGTAGATCATCGGGTGACCGTCATCGCCGGCGCGGGGAGCAACGACACCTCCGCCGCCGTCTATCTGTCCCAGCACGCCCAGGACGCCGGAGCGGACGCACTGCTCCACGTCACCCCCTACTACAACAAGGCCAGCCAGACGGGCCTGATCAAACATTACGAGTATATTGCCGATCGGGTGGAACTGCCGGTTATCCTGTACAACGTGCCCAGCCGCACCGGCGTGTCCTTTACCGCCGAAACCTACAAGGTGCTCAGCCAGCATCCCAAGATCATCGGAGTAAAGGAGGCCAGCGGCAATTTCTCCCTGCTGGCCCACACCCGGTTCCTGTGCGGGGACGATTTCTATATCTGGTCGGGCAACGACGACCAGGTGGTGCCCATGATGGCCTTGGGGGCCAAGGGCGTGATTTCCGTTGCCGCCAACATTGTCCCCGGGGTGATGCAGCGCATGACCCACCTGTGCCTGGCCAATGACTTCGCCGCCGCCTCCAAGATCCAGATCCAGTACATGGATCTCATTGACGCGCTGTTTACCGAGGTCAACCCCATCCCCATCAAGGCCGCCATGAACCTGCTGGGCATGGAGGCGGGGTCCCTGCGCCTGCCCCTGTGCGACATCTCCGAGAAAAACCTGGAGGTACTCCGCGAGGCCATGAAGCGGGCAAACCTGCTGTAAATAAAATAGCGTCCGAACCGTCGTGAGCAGCGGAAAATTCCAATTGGGCCCCCGCAAAGCCGTCCTTGGGCTTTGTGGGGAGAGGAAAAGCAAGGAAGCGAACGCAGTTTTCGCCAAAGGCGGAAACGGAGCTGAGCGGACGTTGCTTTGAGGAAAGCCGCGTGTCGCGAGCAGGTGAGGTGTAAATACAAAGGAGCTCATCATGCGAAAAATAATCATTTCTGGCTGCTGCGGCCACATGGGCCGGGCGGTGGCGGATATCTGCGCCAATGATCCGGAGGTGGAGGTGTCCGCCGGGATCGACCTGCTGGGCCAGCCCTTGGATGGGTTCCCGGTGTTCGCCTCCCCCGCCGCCTGCACCGCGGAAGGGGACGTTATCATTGACTTCTCCCACCCCGCCGCGTTGGATGGCCTGCTGGAGTTCTGCGTCCAGCGCAAAATCCCCGTTGTGCTGGCCACCACCGGTTATTCGGAGGAACAGCTTGCCCGGATCGGCGAGGCGTCCAAGTCCATCCCTGTGTTCCGGTCCGCCAATATGTCCCTGGGCATCAACGTCCTGCTGGATCTGGTGAAGCGGGCCACCGCTCTGCTTGGGGACAGCTTCGACGTAGAGATCACTGAGCGCCACCACAGCCGCAAGCTGGACGCCCCCAGCGGCACCGCGCTGATGCTGGCGGACGCCGCGGCCTCCGCCCTGCCCTACGAGGCGCAGTACACCTACGACCGCTACAGCGTGCGCAAGCCCCGTGATAAACGGGAGATCGGCATCTCCTCCCTGCGGGGAGGCACCATCGTGGGCGACCATTCCGTGGTGTTTGCCGGCCGGGACGAGGTGATCGAGTTCAGCCACCACGCCGCCAGCCGGGAGGTATTCGCCGTGGGCGCGGTGAAGGCGGCGAAGTACTTGGCCGGGGTGGATGCGCCGGGTATGTACGATATGTCCCATCTCATTGCCCATTGAGGGAGGTGTGGGAAATGCCTTATATCTCCGTGGAAAGCGGGACGCTTTCCGATGCTCAGAAAACAGAACTGATTCAGAAACTGACTCAGACCGCCTCTGAGGTCATGCACGTCCCCCAGGAATTTTTTACTGTCACCATCAAGGAACTGCCCGATTTGAATTTTGGTATTGGGGGCAGGACCATTGACAAGGTGAAGATGGAATATGTCCAAGCGCACGAGGAAGTCTGAAAGTAAAGAGGGGGAACCGCAGATGCGGTTCCCCCTCTTTTATCCTTCATACCGATTACGCCAAAACGGCCCGGTGGAACACCTTTTTGCCCTTCTTGATGATGACGCCCTCCCCGGCAAACCTGTCCTTGGGGAACTTCGCCGCAGGGTCGCTCATCTTCTCGTCGCCCAAGGCCACGCCGCCCTGCTGGATCAGCCGCCGGGCCTCGCCGTTGGATGCCGCCAGCCCGCACTTCACCAGCAGCGTCAGCGCGCCGATGGAGCCGTCGGTGAA
>CAJTVM010000114.1 GCA_910579595.1 uncultured Oscillospiraceae bacterium | reverse complement strand
GAAAAACTACAAAATTTCTTCGGCGTTTTCTTACAATTTCATATTGGCGTTGACACCGTTCCCCGTCAATGGTGCCCGGGGGCGGGATGCTTTGGTCTTGGCCAGGTCTGCCCTGGTTCTGCTGGCTGGGGACGAATCCCCAGTCCTTCAGCTTGAGCTTCAGCCGCTTGTCGCGGGTCACGCCGTCCTTTTTGGCGTATTCCTCCAGCTCCAGCGATCCGGATACCCACAACACGCTGCCTTTGCCTACGCCATCATCCACAAGCTGCCGCGCCATGGCCCCCCAGGCCCACACCGAGAGATACTGTGGGTGGGAGTTCCTGCCATACCCCACGTATTCCACCATGGGGAAGTTGAGGTAGGGCACCTTTTTTGCGCTGGTCTTCAACTCCAGTTCAGACGTGACCCGGCCTGTGCAGTACAGCTGGGACATAACGCTCCTTTCCGCCCGTTCGGGCCATGATGTGTATATGAAAAGAGCCAGAGGGCAGACCGATCCCCTTACAGGGGCCAGCTCTATCCACCGGCTCTTGCGAACAAACCCAGGAAACGCCTCGCAGATCATCCCTGCTGTTTTTCCAACAGGGCCAGCGAATCCTGCAACGTGTGCAATGCGAAACCCTTCGCTCCCAGGCCGCTGAGGCGGGCCTGCCCTCCCGCGGGGGGAGGAAACGCACATAGAATCAATTACAAGGGCATTGTACCACAAGATATCGGTGGTGTCAATAGGAAAAGCACAATATATAGATTATTTAATGTTGAAAGACACAAGAACTTGTGCCCGCCGTGCCGCAACGCGGCGGGGAGACAGGGAATCCGGCCTGTCTCCCCGCTTTTCCTACGCCTCCACAAACAGCCCCACCGGGCACACGTCTTCATAGCCGGGGGTGGAAATGTACCAGCACCCGGGGCCTGTGATCTCCCAGGTTATCTCCAGCGTGATATCGTGCCAGCCGTCCGGGAACCGGGCCCGGAAGCAGTCCCCGGCGTGGATGCCGTACCCATCCACCAGCAGGCGGGGATGGGGGTCGTGGTCGTTGGGGCTGGGGAGCTTGATCTGGCTGATCCGTTTCTTCATAGGTGATTCCTCCTGTCGTTGATTGGGCCGTCCACATAATAAATAGTGGCTGCACGTTTATTTTTTGCGCGTTCCCCCAAAAATTTTATCCCCGCTCAAAGACGATCTGCTTCCGCAGGTACAGGTTGGCCACCGCCATGGTGATGGGCGTGCGCTGCTTTGCCTCCAGCATCTCAAAGGGGAGGCTTTCGCTGGTGGTGTAGTCGTTGTCGATGAGGACTTCCATGAGCTTTTCGTCCGTGGACACGTCGGTGGCCCCCGCCTCGGCGCACTTGATGAGCTCGGCGGTGGACAGCAGCGCCTGCCGGGACAGGGCCAACACCTGGGCCTCCCGCTCGCTGGGCTTGTCCTTCTGGAACAGCCGCGTTGCTTTGGAGAAGGGCACACCGTCCAGCAACAGCTTGCCGAAAGCGGCCAGCTTCAGGGGAAGGCTCTCCGAGAGGGGGACCACATAGAGCTCCCCCAGCAGATCATACAGCGCCTCGAAATCGGTGTCGCCTGTGCCCCGGGCGATGAGGCCCCGCACCTCCAGGCGGTTCAGGCAGGTTTCCAGTGTCCGCCGGGCGGGGGGCAGGTTCCCGGCCAACTGGCTGTATTTCATTTCGATCTGCTCCAGCCGCAGGAACCGCCAGTTGAGAACGGTCCACACCGCCATCTCCTGGATGTCCACCATATGTTCCTCCTGCCGCACCAGGATCACGGGGTAGGTGCGCCCGTCGGCGTCTGTCTTGCGGCGGAACTGGCCCACCGCTGTGTAATAAGTGCTTTCCTTCTTGATGTTCATAAACTCGCCTCCAAGCCTTGATACTATCTTTTACAAATGGGGCAGCCGGTTTTCAACAATATCCTTCCGGATTTTTTGTGCCGCCCGGGAGATCCATGCCCCCACCTGGTTGGGCTTCGCGCCGTAGAGCCGGGCGATGTCCGCCCCGGTCAGCCCCTTCACCTTCAGTTCCAGGGCCTCCACCCCCAGCCGGGCCACGCCAGTGTACCGCCGCTTGCAGTCCGCCAACAGGTCGGCAATGTCTAATCGGCCGAGCAGTTCATCAACCCCGTCCGATGTGGAAGGTTCCGCAAACGGGGGCGGGCCATCTTCAGCGGTATAGTCCACATCCAGGGAAATGACGGGGAGATTCCTCTGACGGGCATTGACTGATTTACAGCAGTTGAGCAAGTGGTTTCGGATCACGGTCTTGGCGTAGGTGGAGAATTTGGCGGATGTACCGTCATAGGTGGATGCCGCCCGGCACAAAGCCACGGCCCCCTCCTGATAGAGATCACTGTAGCTTAGCCCACAGACAGCTTCATCCGTGTTGATGAATAAGCTAAGTACCTTGTCGATTAGGGGCAGGTTCTCCTCCGCCAATGCCTGCTGGGCGGTAGTAAGGATAAAATTGCATTTCATTTGGAACACCATCCTTTCTTGTGGGTTCAATGTCTGTTATGCCGCCCGGTTGTCGAGATGGGGAAAGGTCTCACATAGCCGGATGACCTCCTCACAACGAAACAGGGAAAACCTGCCGATGTGGGCTTCCTGTTCTGGCAGGCCCAGCTTGGCCTGGAGCCAGCGGTAGGCTTGCTTCTTGCCCATCAGTCCGGTTTCCCACAGCCGGTTGAAGGCCTTGTGGGCTTCGATGCGCTTGCGCCGCAAATCTCTGTCGGCCAGGGTGCCCATGGGCAGGCGGGTGTCCCTGTGGGCGGCCACGTAGGAATTACAGGCCGGAAACCGGGCGCAGACATAGTAGGGTGCGGTAGGATCTATGGCATTGCCGCCGTATATCACAGACGCGGGGCGCAGGAGCGCCCGGGAGCCGCAGTAGGGGCATTTGATATTCACTCGCTTCATGGGGATCGCTCCTTTGCTCAGTTGGGGGGTGCACCGATTTTGGGATGGCCCTGAAAATAGTTCCTGTTTTATTACGCACTTCTCGACCACGGTTATGGGCCGCTAACCCTGTTAATTTTCTGTAAACAATAAAAACCCGCCCCGGAGTGACCTCCAGGGCGGGTGAAGCAGCGAACTTAAAATGCAGTAGATGTGCTTTGGCAGAGGGCAGCGAGTGGGTCTGCCTCCGACGACGGCATAGTCCAGAGCAGGTATTGGGAGTACAGCGATTTGAAAGCATCCTCCGTGAGCTGGCCGCAGCACTCGGTGGGGTCAATCTGTTCACCTGTAAGCTGCTGGAACTGTTCCACGGCCATCACGATGGGCTGGCCGTCCCGGTCTTCGGACAGCAGATAACCGGGGGTGTCCGTGGAAATGTGGACGCTGTTACGCCAGTTTCCCTGGCAGGCGGACAATAACAAATAGAGCTGATGGCATTCTGGGCTCATACAAATATCTCCTAACTAATCGCATTGACATTGCATATACTATGTAGTACAATCATGGGGAAAGGATGGGTGATTTTTGATGCCAGGCGACACCAATTTTAGTATGCGCATGGATTCTACGCTAAAAGCTCAGGCTGAGGAAGTCCTGTCTGAACTGGGGATGACGATGAGCGGCGCGTTTACCATGTTCTTGAAACAAATTGTGCGGGAGCAGGCCGTCCCTCTCACCCTCTCCCTCCACCCCCGCAATGCCGTGTATGATGAATTGCTGGAAGCCCAAACAGACCGACTTAATGGTTACCAAGGCCGTAATGCCCGGGATGTATTGGCCGATATGGAGCGCGTGATCAGGGAGGCAGAGGCCGTTGGGTAAATATACCGTCACGGTGTCCAAGCGGGCGGATGCTATGCTTATACGGCATACCCGCTTCCTGGCAAATGTGAGCGTCCCTGCGTCAAAGGAACTGGTCAAAGACTTCTCAAAAGTATTGGACGCCTTGGAGGACAACCCGTTCCAGTTTCCTGTGGAAACGGAATATGATCTGCCTCCGGGCCAGTTCCATAAGGCATTGTTTTACAAACGGTATAAGGCGTTATTCTGTGTAGAAGGCAAAAACGTCTACTTAGATGCCGTGTTGGACTGCCGGGAAGACAACTCAAAATACTGGGCTACATAAAGGAGGCGCGGGACATTATGGTGGCCCTGTTCGATCAGGAACGCGTGACGGAGATCCATGAGTATAACCGTATAACCTGGTACGAGAAGCCCGGCAGGAGGGCCACAGTGCAGGACGTCAGGAGGGACGAGAGGAAGACATTCGTGCCATGGTGCTTAGCTTGAAGGAGTTCACAACGGACAAAGTGGCCATTGCCCAGAAACTGATAAAGCAGTTTGAGCTGCTGCCGCAGGCCGCCGAGGAACGGGTGGAGCGGTACTGGAACTCGTGACGTGAACGCGCATAGTTGTCACGGTAGAACGGGCGCCCCATAGTGGGACGCCCATTTCTGTTACCCAGGCCCAATCAGCCAAAACGGTCCTCCGGCCCCGGCCCGGTGCCCAGCCTCGTTGAGGATGATGGACAGATCCCAGGCCTTCTGGCTCCGGGAGGTACTGGCCGGGTCGGCCACCAGGATCTTCCCGTCCTGTACTCCTCGGAGGACAATGAAGTGGCCAGTGGTGGTAAAGTGCCCCCTGGACATGAGGGCAACCACCAGCTTGCCCTGGCTCAGTGCGTCCAGGATGCGCTGGGGCTCGCTGGCTTTGCACCCCTCCACATTCAGCCCCCACGCTTTGGCCGCATTAGGGATCAGCGAGTGGTAGGAGCCCTGCCCCTTGCACCAACCGCCGTTCTCGTAGGCCCACTTGGCCATGGCGATGGGGTCTACGATTTCATCCGTCAGGGAGGACACCACGATAGCCATGGATGTGGGACCGCAGCCGTAGCCGCCGATGTTGTCCGTGCCGAAGGGCTGGTTGGCGTACCGCTGGTCCAGTTGGTTGAAGTAGACCACCTCAGTGGCCCCGTCCGTGAAACGCACATCCCCCAGGGAGGCGATAGTGCCGCCGGTGTACTCGGTGTGCTGGATGGAGCCGTCGCTCAAAAACAGGCTGAGATTCTGGGCGTAATCCCCGGCGAGCCCCTTTTGATTGTCTGTCAGGTGGAACACCTGGTCGGCGAAGTAGTTCTCCCCATTGTAGACCAGGGTGTAGATGTACCATGTCTCCTGTTTGGTCTCCACCACGTCCGGGGTGTCCGGGTCGTCCGCCTCCACCGTCCGGGTCTCGCTGGCGCGGGTGAAGGAGTACAGATGTCCCTTTCCGTTTCGCAGGAGCTGCTTCAAATCCTCCAGGGAGATTTCCTCCCAGCTCTCCTCTTTGGCAGCGCAGTATTGGCCAATGAAGGAATTGGTGTTGCTGGACACGGTGAAGGGCTGGATGACCTCGTAATTATCCCCGCCCGTAGTGGCAAAATCCTGGGCGGCCCGGGTCTTGGCGTCCTCCACACCCTCGGCCAGGATCTCATCAATGGCGGCGGCGATGCTGTCCATCTGTGCGGTGATGGCCTCGCCATCGTTGAGGACAGGCTGGCCGGGCGTTCCGCTGCTGGTCAGCCCGCCGAAAATGAGCGCCGGCAGCATCAGCACAAACAGCACCGGGAGCATGAGCAGGACAATAGCCACCACCAGCAGCTTTTTCCCATGCTGCCCCGCCGCCAATGCCAGTCCCGCCTCCGCTCCGTAGGGCCCGCCCACGGCGGCGCCCTTGGCAGCGGAGGCGATAGCTTTGCCGGTTTTGACGGTGCTGTGTACGGCATGGGCGGCACTGGCGGCCTGTTCCAGGCCGCTTTTCTCATTGTCATTCAAGTCAGACACCTCGACTTTGAAAAGAATACGTGGTAAGATAACGATAGAAACGGGGGATCGGTATGACACAGCCTTCCCAGCGTGAACGCATCGCGCAATACATTCAGGACAGGTATGCGGTAGAGCCGGAATATTTATGGACGCGGTATCCCAACTACGCCGTCTTCCGCCAGCCCGCCAGCCGGAAGTGGTTCGCCGCCATTATGGATGTGGCCCGGAAAAGCCTTGACCTTCCCGGGGATGGGACCGCCGATATCATGGATCTGAAATGCGGCCCGGTGCTGGTGGGTTCGTTGCTGGCCCAGGATGGGTTCCGTCCGGCATACCACATGAGCAAAAGCTCCTGGATCTCCGTGTTGATGGACGAAACCCTGCCGGACGAGGATATCTACCCGCTACTGGAATTGAGCTACGACAGCGTGGCCCCGAAGCGGAAAAAGGGTTAGTGCCCGCTGTGTTCCTTCGGGGTGCGTTGCCGCCGCGCCGCTTCCAGCATGGCCAGAAGCTGGGCGGCCTCGGCGCAGTAGGTGGGGGGATAATACCTGGGTACGCAGGTGTGTTCGATGAGGACCGCGGCGCGATCCAGGGCGGGGTATGTGGGCTCTATGGAAATCATCTCCTTGTCAAAGCGATTCTCTCCTGCTATAATGGAAAAGCGGCGATGCAGGATATATACCTGTGCGGTGGCCGCATAACAGACTCGTTCCCGCCGCATTTCGAGGTGGGAAACTTCAAAACAGGAGGAACGTTTTACGATGAAAAGGACAGAGTTTTGGAAAGGCTTCAGCGTTGGTTTCGCGGCGTTGATGCTGCTTGTATGTCTTTGCATGACCGCTTTTGCAGCCTCCAACCGGACCATTGAGATAGAGGACGGCATTGGCATCTCCATCAATGGGGCAGTCTTTATCCCGAAGGATGTTGCGGGGAAGCAGGTTCCTGTGTTCATTTACAATGGCACCACCTATGTCCCTGTCCGTGCCATCGGGGAGGCTATGGGGCTGGATGTCCAATATGACTCTGCCAAGCAGATAGTCCTGCTTACGACCCAGGATCGTGTGCTCGCTCAAAATGGAGGATCTGGTTCCTATATCACCGATGACAAGGCCAAGGAGATCGCCCTGAAGGATGCCGGTGTGAAAACAGAGGCTGCCATATTTTTAAAGGTTAAACTTGAACGAGAAAATGGACGTTTCCAATATGACGTGGAATTTTACAGCGGTTCGTCTGAGTACGAATACAAGATCGATGCCGCTACAGGAAAAATCCTTAAAGCAGACCGTGAGCTGGAGGATTTCATTGTCACCCCGCCCGCATCTGGCAACGGTGAAACGATCAGTGCGGAGCGGGCGAAGGAGATCGCCCTGACGAATGCGGGGATCAGCGTAAACAACGCGGTATTCACAAAGGTCAAGCTGGATTGGGACGATGGACGTCCTGAGTACGAAGTGGAGTTTTATGCCGGCTCCATGGAATATGAATATGAAATCGATGCCAGGACAGGAAAAATTATCAGTCAGGAAATAGACCAGCGGGACTAAAACCAATTGGTAATAGCAGCGGGACGGCCTTCTTTCGGAAGCCGCCCCGCTGTTTGCGTCAATACCCTGTCTGGGGCAGGGTGGGCACAGGCCCCAGCCTGCGCACGATGGTGAGCCAGGTGGCCTGGGCGGTCTGCCAGGTGCCCTGGTACTTGCCGCCCACGTCGGCCCGGTTGATGATTTGGTAGTTGTTGGCCACCGTGCCCAGCACCTGCACCGTCAGGGTGGGGTTGATGGTGGACTGGAAGCCCACGGGTACCTTGCCGAAGTCAAAGTAGACATCGGTGACATACTCCCCGGCCTGCATGGGGATAGCGTTCAAGTTAAAGGAGTAGTTGCTGTTGGTGAGCAGGTTGGACGCCAGCACCTGGTAGCCGGAGCGGTAGTTGGTCTTATACAGCACCCGGTA
>CAJTVM010000113.1 GCA_910579595.1 uncultured Oscillospiraceae bacterium | reverse complement strand
CCCGCGGGCAAGGTGTTCGTGGACGGCTACGGCGTGGGCGACGTGGGGGCGGTGGTCCTGCGGGACCGCCAGCACCTGGCCCAGGACGGCATGATCGTAGTGGTGGTGTCCATGTCCGGGGAGGACGGCTCGGTGATCTCCGGCCCGGACATCATCACCAGGGGCTTCGTGTACGTCAAGGAATCCGAGGAGCTGATGGAGGAGCTGCGGCAGGTGGCGGTGGACGCCCTGGACCGCTGCCAGGACCGGCGCATCCGGGACTGGTCCACCATCAAGTCCGAGATGAAGGGCACGCTGTCCAACTACCTCTATAAAAAGACGAAACGCAACCCGATGATTCTCCCGGTCATTATGGAGGTTTAAAAAAAGGCCCGCCGGGCGGCAATCCGGCGGGCTGTACTTTTTTGCCGGATTCTGATATAATGTGGGCACTTGACAAAAGGAGAATGATACCAATGCTGACACAGCAGCAGGAGCTGGAGTTCTGCCGCCTCCGCCGGGAGGTTATCGGTCAAAATTACACGAATCTCAATCCCGAGCAGCAAAAGGCGGTGCTGGCCACGGAAGGGCCGCTGCTTCTGCTGGCGGGAGCTGGGTCGGGCAAGACTACGGTGCTCATTCACCGGGTGGCCAACCTGATTCGCTATGGCCGGGGCTCGGACAGCGATGAGGTCCCCGAATGGGTGACGGAGGACGACCTGGCCTTTTTGCGGGGATACGCCAAAAACCCTGTAAAGGAGAAACGCTTGCAGGCAGACAGGCTGTGCGCCCTGGAACCCGCCGCCCCCTGGACCATCATTGCCATCACCTTTACCAACAAGGCCGCAGGGGAGCTGAAGGCGCGGCTGGAACGGATGCTGGGCCCCGCCGTCCGGGACGTATGGGCGTCCACCTTCCACTCCGCCTGCGTGCGGATTCTCCGCCGGGACATTGAAAAGCTGGGCTTCCCGTCCTCTTTCACCATCTACGACACCGACGACTCCCTGCGGGTGATGAAGGACTGCATCAAGGAGCTGAACATCGACGACAAACAGTTCCCGCCCCGTTCGGTGCTGGGTACCATTTCCCGGGCAAAGGATAAGCTCCAGCTGGCCGCTGATTTCGCCGGCGAAAGCGAACGGGCCGGGGATTTCCGGCTGGAGAAGATCGCCAGGCTGTACACCGCCTACGAAAAGCGGCTGTGGGAGGCCGGGGCGCTGGACTTTGACGATATCATCCTCCATACCGTCCGGCTGCTGCAAAAATTTGATGATGTGCGGGCATACTATCAAAAAAAGTTCCGATACGTTTTGATTGACGAGTACCAGGACACCAACAACCTGCAATACCTGCTGTCCTCCCTGCTGGCCGGGGGGCACGAGAACATATGCGTGGTGGGGGACGACGACCAGTCCATCTACCGCTTCCGGGGGGCCACCATCGAGAACATCCTGTCCTTTGAGGAGCAGTATGCGGGCTGCCGCACCATCCGGCTGGAACAAAACTACCGCTCCACCAAAAACATCCTGGCGGCGGCAAACGCCGTCATCCGCCATAACCACGGCCGCAAGGGCAAGGAGCTGTGGACGGCGGGGGAGGACGGGGACAAGGTATCCCTGTACACCGCCATGAACGAGAACGACGAGGCCCGGTTTGTGGCAAACCGCCTGATGGAGGACTACCGGGCGGGGGACAGATGGAACAGCCACGCCATCCTCTACCGGATGAACGCCCAGTCCAACCAGCTGGAAGTGGCGCTGAAGCGCAGCGGCATCCCCTACAGGGTCGTCGGCGGCACCAAGTTCTTCGACCGCGCCGAGGTCAAGGATATGCTGGCCTACCTGTGCGCCATCCAGAACCACGCGGACGACCTGCGCCTCTCCCGCGTCATCAACAACCCGCCCCGGGGTATCGGGAACGCCACAGTAGAAAAGGCCCGGGCCATCGCGGCGCGGAACGGCCTGTCCCTGTGGGACGTGGTCTCCCGCGCCGGGGACTACCCGGAGCTGCAAAAGCCCGCCAAAAAGCTGGTGGAGTTCGCCGCCCTGATCGACGGGCTGACGCAGCTGGCCCGGACCATGGATCTGCCCAGCTTCTACGAGGAAGTGGCGGCCCGCACCGGCTATGCCGCCATGCTCCAGGCCAAAAACGACATTGAGAGCCGCACCCGGCTGGAAAACGTGCGGGAGCTGCTCACCTCCATCAACGGCTATGTGGAAAACGCGGAGGGGGAGCCGTCCCTGGCGGGCTTTTTGGACGAAATTGCCCTGTACACCGATTTGGACAGCCACGACCCGGACGAGGACGCGGTAGTGATGATGACCATGCACTCCGCCAAGGGGCTGGAGTTTCCCACCGTGTTCGTGGTGGGCATGGAGGAGGGGATTTTCCCCGGCATCCGGGCCATCGGCGAGATGGAGGAGATGGAGGAGGAGCGGCGGCTGTGCTATGTGGCGCTTACCCGGGCCAAGGAGCGGCTGTACCTCACCTGCGCCAGCCAGCGGATGCTGTTCGGCCGCACCAGCAATAACCGGCCCTCCCGGTTTGCCGGGGAGATCCCGGCGGAGCTGTTGGAGCAGTCCGGGCGCTCCTTCCTGGATCCCGCCCCCACGGGGGAGGACTGGGACGAGTTCGACCAGACCCCCCAGGTGTCCACCTACCGGGAACCCTACCGCCAGGCCCAGCCCAGCCGCAGCTTTGACAACGGGGAGCGGCGGAGTACTTACACCCCCGGCCGCGAGGGGAAGCCCGCGTCCCGGCCTGGGTTCCAGTCCGCCGCTTCCGCGCCTGCCGCCGGCCTGCCGGAGTACCAGAAGGGGGATATGCTGGAGCACAAGGCGTTCGGGCGGGGGATGGTGCTGTCCACCCAGAAGGCGGGGGGCGATACCCTGCTGGAGATCGCCTTTGACAACGTGGGCACCAAGCGGCTGATGCTGAAGTTTACGGCACAGCTGATGAAGAAGCTGTAACAATGGCATTCAATCCTTTTTTGAGGTTAACCCTATGAAACTGCTGTTGAACATTTTGGAAAAGGTGCCGGACTACCTCCGGCTGGAATCGGCGCTGGAAAATGGCCGGTCCCCGGTGGAGGTGTCCGGCTTGTCCCCGGTGCACCGGGCGCATTTCGCGGCGGGGCTGCTGGAACGCCTGGGGATGCCGGTGGTGCTGGTGTGCGCCGACGAGGCGGAGTGTAACCGGCTTGCCGCCGACGTGACGGCGCTGACCGGGGAACCCGCCACCCTCATCGGGGCGCGGGAGTTCCTGTTCCACCAGGGGGCGGTGGCCTCCCGCCAGTGGGAGCACCAGCGCCTTGCCGCCTTCCACGCTATGGCCCTGGGAAAAACAAAGCTCATCGCCGCCACGGTGGAGGGGCTGCTCCAGCGCACCCTTCCCCCGGAGGAGCTTTCCGCCCATATGGTGGAGATCAGGGCCGACGGCAGCTACAACATTGACGCGCTGGCCGACCGCCTGGCGGCGCTGGGCTACACCCGCTGCCAGCAGGTGGAGGGTGTGGGCCAGTTCGCCCTGCGGGGAGGCATCCTGGACGTATTTTCCCCCGGCTTCGACAACCCGGTGCGGGTGGAGTTCTGGGATACCGATGTGGACTCCATGGGATTGTTCGACGTATCCTCCCAGCGGCGGACGGGCAAGCTGGACAAGGCGGTGTTCCTCCCGGTGAGCGAGCTTCTCCCCATCCGGGGCGAAAACGGCCAGTGGGAACGGCTGGGGGACAACAGGCTCCCTGCCCGGTATGACAAGCTGGCCACCGCCGCCCACCACCTGCCCCCGGACGCCATCGTGTGCTTCTCTGAGTCCAGCCGGGTGGCGGAGCGGGGCAAAAATTGGCTGTGGCAGCTGGGGGAGGACGTGAAAACCCTCATGGAAAATGGCGCGGTGGACGGCAGGCACGCCGTCTTTGCCGCCGGGATGGACGATCTCATGGCCGTCCTGGGCCACCACGCCATGTGTTTTTTGGATTCCTTCACCACCTCCGCCGCGCCGCTCCCCCCCAAGGAGATCATTACCGCCCAGGGCCGGCAGCTGCCCTCCTTCGGGGCCAGCCTGGACGCGGCGGCTTCCGATTTGATCCAGCTGCAAAACGCCAACACTGGCGCGGTGGTGCTGGTGGGCAGCGAGCAGCGGGCGCTGAATCTGCAATCCCTCCTGCGGGAGCGCAAGGTGCGCTCGGCGGTGGATTTTCAGCTCCACGATTTGCCCCAGCCGGGGGGAATCACCATCGCCGTGGGGGGGCTGTCCGCCGGGTTTGACTACATCGGCTGTCCCTATGCCGTGCTGACGGAGGGGGCAAACGAGCCGAAACGGAAGGGCAAGCGCCTGAAGCACGCCGCGGATAGGCGGAAGGTGGATTCCTTCACCGATCTGGTCCCCGGGGATCTGGTGGTGCACGAGCACCACGGCATCGGCCGCTTCGTGGGCATGGTAAAGATGACGGTGGACGGGGTGGAAAAGGACTATGTGAAGCTGGCCTACGCGGGGACGGACACCCTGTACGTCCCCGCCACCCAGCTGGACGCCATTGCCAAGTATATCGGCGGCGGGGACGATCCGGAAAAGAAAAAGCTGTCCAAGCTGGGGGGGACCGACTGGGAAAAGGCCAAGGCCCGCACCCGTAAAGCCGTCAAGGACTTGGCCAAGGGCCTGATCCAGCTCTACGCCCAGCGCCAGCGCCAGCCGGGGTACGCCTTTTCCGCCGACAGCCCCTGGCAGAAGGAGTTTGAGGAGGATTTCCCCTACAGCGAGACGGAGGATCAGCTGCGCTCCATCCGGGAGATCAAGGGGGACATGGAGGCACCCCGGCCCATGGACCGCCTGCTGTGCGGCGACGTAGGCTACGGCAAGACCGAGGTGGCCCTCCGGGCCATCATGAAATGTGTGCTGGACGGCAAGCAGGCGGCGGTTTTGGTGCCCACCACCGTGCTGGCCCGCCAGCACTATCTCACCGCCCGGGACCGTTTTGCCAAGTACCCGGTGGAGATCGAGGTGGTCAGCCGCTTCCGCACCTCCGCCCAGATGAAAAAGACCTTGGCCGGGGTGGAGGACGGATCGGTGGACGTGCTCATCGGTACCCACCGCCTGCTGCAAAAGGACGTGCGTTTCAAGGACTTGGGCCTGCTGGTGGTGGACGAGGAGCAGCGCTTCGGCGTCACCCACAAGGAACGCTTAAAGGAGATGTCCAAGCAGGTGGACGTGCTCACCCTGTCCGCCACCCCCATCCCCCGCACCTTGAATATGGCGCTAAGCGGCATCCGGGATATGTCTGCCATCGAGGAGCCCCCCGCCAGCCGCCAACCGGTGCAGACCTACGTGCTGGAGCACGATTGGCCGGTGCTGTGTGACGCCATGCGCCGGGAGCTGGAGCGGGGCGGGCAGGTGTACTACCTCCACAACCGGGTGGATACCATCCAGCGCACCGCCGCCCGGATCAAGGAGATGCTGGGGGAGGACGTGGAGATCGCCGTGGGCCACGGCAAAATGAGCCAGGAGGAGCTGGGCGACGTGATGACCCGGGTGTCCGACGGCGAAGTGGACATCCTGGTGTGCACCACCATCATTGAGACGGGCATCGACATCGCCAATGTGAACACCCTGATTATCGAGGACGCGGACAAGATGGGCCTGTCCCAGCTCCACCAGATCCGGGGACGGGTGGGGCGCTCCCCCCGGCGGGCCTACGCCTACATGACCTACCGGCAGGGCAAGGTGCTCACCGAGATCGCCGCCAAGCGGCTAAGCGCCATCCGGGAGTACGCCGAGTTCGGCTCCGGGTTCAAAATCGCCATGCGGGATTTGGAGATCCGGGGCGCGGGCAACCTCTTAGGCCCCGAGCAGTCCGGGTTCCTCATGAGCGTGGGCTATGATTTGTACTTGAAGCTGTTGGAGGAGGCGGTGCTCACCGAAAAAGGGGAGGCCCCCGTCAAGCTCCCGGAGTGCGCGGTGGATCTCACCGTGGCGGCATCCATCCCCGACCGGTACGTGCCCGACGCGGGCCAGCGCATGGATCTCTACCGCCGGATCGCCCGGATCCGCACCGGCGAGGACGCCGACGATATGACCGACGAGCTGATTGACCGCTACGGCGACCCGCCCCGGCAGGTGAACAACCTGATTTCCGTGGCCCTGCTCCGGGGGCAGGCGGCGGCGTGCGCCATCGTGGAAATCACGCAGAAGGGCGGCAGCCTGGTGTTTACCCTGGAGAAATTTGAACTGGAAAGTATCTCCCTGCTGGCCCAGCAGTACCCCGGGCGGATGATGTTCTCCCCCGGCGACAAGCCCAGCCTGACGCTGAAGCTGAAAAAGGGGGAAGATCCCCTGCGCATGGCCTCCCAGGCGGTGGAGCGGTACGCCCAGACCAGCCAGGGGAGTGCAAAATAAACCTTGTGCACCTTTTTCCCGGAAAACGGTTGACAAATCTGCCTTTCGCCTATAATATAAATAGCGTCCGCTCCGTGACGGAGCGGACGCTGACAGCATAAATGTTGCCACAGGCTTTGAACAGGACGAGTAACCGGACACAAACCTCTCAGAGAGCCGCCCGCATGGTGCGAGGGCGGCGGGGCAAATCCGGCGAATATCCCCTGCGAGCCGCGGACCGAACGCATTGCGCCAGTAGGCTCCGCCGGGAACGCCCGTTACCGCGTAAATGAGTGCCGTAGTTGTCACGCTTCGCCTGTTCGCGACGCGGTTCTAAGCCCTCCGACTGCGCAAATTGTCCTGCGCCGCCTTTGGCGGTTTCGGCCATTTCGCTCCGCTCCGGTCTTAGCCCGCTGCTCACGACGGCTCAGCGCTTCTATGGAATTGGAGTGGTACCGCAGGGGTTTGCGCCTTTGTCTCCTTTTGGGGGCAGGGGCGTTTTGTTTTAGGCCGGAAGGGCCAGGCGGATCCCCACCGCCAGGGCGGTGCGCGCCATGGCCTCCCGCTCCAGGGTGTCAATGCGCAATTCCGCTTCCAGCGCCTTTTCCAGATGTGCCATTTCTTCCTCGTCTAAGCGTTCTCTCAGCCAGTTTGTGTGTAGTAACGCCTGAAACCGCTGTTGGCGGTATTCCGGCTTGTCGTAAAAATATGGGAACGCGTTCCGTTCGATCTCCTGCATCAGCATATCGAGTATATCGTCCATGTTATACACATCCTTATAATTTTCTCATTTGAACTAATTCGATTATAATACCTCAAATAAACCTTGTCAAGGGGGTTATTATGAAATTAGCAGAAAGATTGAAAGAGCTTCGGAAGGAAAGAAACCTTCGGCAGGAACACGTTGCCGTTGCGCTGGACATCAGTATGAGCGCATATTGTAATTACGAGCAGGGAAAACGTGAGCCAAACACATCCGTGCTGTGCCGGATGGCAGATTTTTATGACGTCACCACCGACTATCTGCTGGGCCGAAGCGATCACCGCAAATAACCCCAGAGCGAAACGAAGTTTCGCGGTTCAAGTTCTTTTTCGGTTCCTTCTTCTTTCAAGAAAAAGGAACGCCCGCCCGGCGAGGGCGAACTGACGAACCGACAACTATTGTAAAGGAGAAATACCCATGGATTACAATCAGACCGTCCACCTGCCCAAAACTGGCTTCCCCATGCGGGCGGGCCTGCCCAAGCGTGAGCCGGAGATGCTCAACCCCGAATGGGCCAGAGTGACCTACCACAAGCTGATGGACAAGAACGCGGGCAAGCCCAGGTTCGTCCTCCACGACGGCCCCCCGTATGCCAACGGCAACATCCACATCGGCACCGCCATGAACAAAATTCTCAAGGACATCATCGTCAAGTACAAGAATATGACGGGCTTCCAGGCCCCCTATGTCCCCGGCT
>CAJTVM010000112.1 GCA_910579595.1 uncultured Oscillospiraceae bacterium | reverse complement strand
CCCGCACCTCCATCTTCGACGCCAAGGCCGGCATCGCCCTGACCGACACCTTCGTGAAGGTCGTGTCCTGGTACGACAACGAGATGGGCTACTCCAACAAGGTGCTGGAGCTCATCAAGCATATGTACAGCGTGGACCACAAGTAATTTGAGGTCAAACCCGTAACAAGAAACCGTCCCTTCCGATTGGAGGGGACGGTTTTTTTATCAGTCTTTGGGATAGGGGGTTTTTGTGTTTGTACGGCCCAAGAGATAGTCGATACTTGTCCCATAATAGTCAGCAAGTTTAATCAGAACGTCAGTGGGGATGTCGCGTTTACCTGTTTCATAGTAGGAGTAGCATACCTGACCGCATTGTAGATATTCTGCAAGGTCTTTTTGCAGCAGATCATTGTCCTCCCTCATATCGCGGATTCGCCTATACATTTCACGTACTCCTTTCCTTAAAGGTAGGGTGTACGAAAGAGTATAGATAAAACATTTTGCTATATTGACTAAATTAACAAAATGGTATATGATAGATAAAAAAGGGAGGACTGAACCATGAATGGCGAAGAACGCTGGGAATTCATCTACAACCAAATCAACGGCCTGAACGAGCCGGATGTCTGCGGATGGGTGAAGGACGAAACCACGGGGGGCGGGGAGCTTGCCCCATTAGTAGAGCAGGTTTATGAAGCCCGCAGCCGCCTGTGCGGACGGACAGGGTTAAACCCCGATACAGATCCGGACGTTGAGCTGCTGGTCAGCGGATTTGAGAGGTTTGCCCGCGCCTGCGGGAAATTGATGTACCAATACGGCTGGCAGGACGGCGTAAACGCGAAATAACTCCCGGAGAGCGGCTTCTCTCCGGGAGTCTGTTTTTGCGTGGAATTATGGAGTGCTTAGCAATGACATTCTTTGACTATCTTTTGTATGGCACAGCTAATAGAAAAATGCAAGGGGAAATTTCCTCCAGGTTTTTATCACTCAATCTTATAATCCTTCCCGAACTTCATATCGGAGAACCTCCGGGTGGCGTCCGGGTCCAGCTCATATTCATCCTGGGGTACAGGGGACATAGGGGGGACAAAATCATCCGGCAGGGGGGGCACATCGTCGTCCGGCCCCACCGCCACCAGGCGCGGGGCGGGCTTCTGGGCGGGCGGCTGTTCCGCCTTCTTCTCCTCCGCGAACACCTGGGCGGCCACGGCGGCCTCAATATCGGTGGAGGGATCACTCTGTGGCTCCATCAACTGCTCCGGCGGCACCAAATCGCCCAGGTTGGACAGGAACGCCATCTCCTCATCGTGGAACTTTGCCAGCTTGCGCACATAGATCGCGGTGGACTCCTGCGCCTTCTTCAGCCGGTATTCCTCGGCGGCCACGGCCTTCTCCAGGTCGGACACCCGTTTCTGGGCGTTCTTCTCCGCCTCGCCCACCATCTCCGCCCGCTTTTTCTTGGCCTCCTCCACCATATCGTCCGCCATCTTCTGGGCGGCCAGCAGGGTTTTGCGCATGGTTTCCTCGGTGGCCCGGTACTCCTCCACCGTCTCGCTGAGCACCTTCAGCTTGTTTTTCAAAATGGCGTTTTCATTGTAAAGAGCGGTATAGTCCTCGGTGAGCGCATCCAGAAACTCGTCCACCTGAGCCAGGTTATAGCCGCCCAGAGTGGCCTTGGCGAAGGAGCGGGTGCTCACCTCCTGCGGAGTCATCATGGCTTCCAATCCCCCTTATCTATCTGCGTCAGAAGTACAGGCCGTTGTTTTCCAGCTCGTCGATGAGATCACCCAAAATCTCCACGTTGTAGGGGGTGATGATGTAGGTGGACAGGGCCACCTTTTTGATGGTGCCCTCGTTGGCGTAGGCAACGCCGGACAGGAAGTCGATCAGGCGGCGGGCGATGTTCTTGTCGGTCTGCTCCAGGTTGAGCACCACGGTGCGCTTGTCCCGCAGGTGGTCGGCAATCTCGCTGGCGTTCTCAAACCGGGTGGGGCTGACCAGCACCACCTGGAGCTGGGTGGTGGTGTGGATGTTGACCACCTTGTTGCTGCGGCGGTCGGCGTCGCGGTCACGGTCGCGATCCCGGTCGCGGGGGGCGTCCTTCGCGGTTCCCACAGGAGCGAAATCTTCCTCGTACATATCCTCATCCTCATCCTCATAAGGGCGGGCCAAGCGCTTTAATTCATCGAAAAAGCTCATATAAGAAGTCTCCCTTCAATCAGTCCATCCTGAGTGACATGGGCGGGCGGGGGCCAAACAGCGCCGAACCCACCCGGATACAGGTGGAACCCGCGGCGACAGCGTCTTTGTAGTCGCCGCTCATACCCATAGACAGCACATCCATATCTTCATTATTATCCACTATTTTCCGTCTTATGTCAACAGCTAACTGGCGTAAAGTTTCAAAATAATGAAAATTTTCTCCAGGTATTGTGGAAACCGGGGGGATGCACATCAGCCCCCGGAGCCGCACATGGGCCAGCTCCGCCGCCTTTTTTGCCGCGTCCACCGACTCTTGCGGGGAAAATCCGGATTTGGACGCCTCCCCCGCCAAGTTGACCTCCAGCAGGATGTCCTGGACAACCCCCAGCTTGTCCGCCTGGGCGTCAATGGCCAGCAGCAGCTTTTCCGAGGACACGGAGTGGATCAGATCCACCTTCCCCACCACGTACTTCACCTTGTTGGTCTGGAGGTGGCCGATGAAATGCAGCCGCGCCCCCTCGTAAGCGTTGTCCGCCAGGTGCGCGGTCAGCTCCTGCACCCGGTTTTCCCCGCACACGGTGATCCCGGCGGCGATGGCCTCCCGGATGGTGTCCGAGCTTTGGGTTTTGGTTGCCGCCAGTAAAGTGATGGACGCCGGATCACGCCCCGCGGCGGCGGCAGCGGCGTCCAGTTCCGAGCGGACCTTTCTGATGTTTTCCCGCAAATCCATATCATTAGCCTCCTGTTGTTGCTACGCTTCGCCTGTTCGCAGCGCGCTGCTCACGACGGCTCAGCGCACTACCTTTCCATCGTAGATGTCGGCGGAGGAGAGGATTACCTCGTCCCCGGCCCGCAGGCGGTCGGATGCGTTTTCGTCCACCGGGCGCACCAGGTAGAAGTTGTTATCGGTGTACAGCACCTCCACCTCCTGTCCCCAGGCCTGGGAGCGGATGACGGTGTACACCTTGTAATGGTTGACCTCCCGGGTGGAGCCGTCGTCGTTGGTGATGGTTTCTGTCTCCACCCGCAGGGCCTTGCGGGGGATGCGGATGCCCTCAATCTGCCGGATGACCACGTCTACCGTCTGCACCCGCATCATGGTGGTGTCGGACAGGTGGGAGCGGCAGGAGAAAATGGCCAGGGTCTGGTCCCCATCCAGGGCCATCCGCTCCAGCTTCATGGGGATCTGGCCGAAGTAGTCGCCGGAAAAGTTGAGGGTATAAGTACGGCCGGACTGAAGCTCCGTGCCGGCACTGGGGAGCAGGGCGGCAAAGTACCAGGTGGAATCGGTGATCAGCTTGCCCACCGCCCCGGGCTGGGGGACGGGCTTCTGGGAGAGCAGGGCGGACAGGCCCGCGACGGTAAGCTCATCCAGCCCGTCTGGGGTGACGCTGGCCTCCCAGCCGTCCACCGAGCCGGAGAACACCCCGGACACCGGGGCGTATACCGTCCGGGACACCTGGTTCAGCGACGCGTTAAGCTGCCGCAGCTGGGCCTGCTTGTCCTCAATGAGCAGGCCCAGCTGGCTGGCGGCGGCGGTGTCGCCGTAGGTGTAGTCCCGTTTGAATACCACGGTACGCAAATTGAGGGTGCAGTCCTCCAGCGCGGTAAGATCCCCCCCGGCGGTGAGGGCGCGCAGGGCGGTGATGGACGAGAGCACCTGGGCGTCCAGCCGGGAGGCGCTGCCGGTCTGGGTTCCGAAGGCCAGGGCATATTCCAGCTGTTCAATCTCCGCCTCCAGGGCGCGGATGGACTGCCGGGTGGCGAGGACGGAGGAATCGCTGTACAGCAGGGCCACCCCCTGCCCGGCGGAGGCCTTCTCCCCCTCGGACAGGATGTGATCCACATAGCTGCCGCCGGCATCGGGCAGCACCGTCTCCCGGCGGATCAGAATGCCGGTGGCCTCCATCCCCAGATCCTGGGCGTAGGTATAGGCGTAGGTGGTGAGCAGCGGATCCTCCCAGCCCCGGAACAGGTATATGGCCAGGTAGACGCCCACCCCCAGGCAGAGGATGGCGATCATGACCTTGGTGGCAAGGGTGCTCTCTTTCATGGGATCAATCCTTTTTCTCTATGTCTCCAGTTCTACGGGGTGCTCGGGGGCGATGGTGGAAATGGCGTGCTTGTAGATGACCTGCTGCTTCCCGTCGGACACCACCACCACCACGTAAGAGTCAAAGGCGGTGATAATCCCCCGGAGCTGGTAGCCGTTCATAAGGAACACGGTGACCCGGGCGGCGGCGCGGCGGGCGGCGGACAGAAAGGCGTCCTGGATGTTGGGCTGCTTGGTGACGGCGACGGTGGATGTAAGGCTCATGTAAATGCAACTCCTCTTTTTTTAAGATGTCACGTTCGGATTGGCCGCGCGGCCGGGTCACTTTCGCTGCGGCTCAGGCAAAACCAGTCCCGCCATAGGCGGGCCCGGGGCTTTTGCCATCGCTCCGTTCCAAGATCCCCTGCGCGGCTATCCTCGCGCTACGTGCATTTATTGTAAGCCAGAGCCTGTGACAAGTTCTGTCGAAAAAGCGAGGGCGGCGGAAAAATCTGGTATTTTTTCCCATTCGAACCAGTGGGCGGACTGATTCCGCCGGAACCAGGTGAGCTGCCGCTTGGCGTACTGCCGGGTGCGGAGCTTGACCTCCTCCGCCCCCTGGGACACGGGACGGCCCTCCAAAATAGCGGCGGCGATCTCCTTGTAGCCGATGGCCTGCATGGCGGTGCAGTCCTGGGGGACCCCGTCCGCCAGCCGCCGCCGCACCTCCCCCTCCAGACCGCGCGCCATCATCTCGTCCACCCGGCGGTCAATGCGCTCCCACAGATGGGGGCGCTCCTTAAAGTTCAGCGAGATGGTCAGCGGCGCGTAGCGGTCGGGGATTTCCTTGCTCTCCTTATCGTGCTGGGAGATGGTTTTGCCGGTAGACAGCCAGACCTCCAGCGCCCGGACGATCCGCTTTTCGTCGTTGGGGTGGATGCGGGCGGCGGCTTCCGGGTCCGCCTGCTCCAGCTGCCGGCGCAGGGCGGGCAGGCCCTCGGTTTTTACCCGCTCCTGGAGCTGCCGGCGCAGGCCGCTGTCCGCCTCAAAGGGGGCGAACCGCCGTCCGGCGATGAGGTTGTCGATGTACAGCCCCGTCCCCCCGGCCACGACGGGCAGCCTGCCGCGCCTTAAAATATCGTCCACAATGGGGACCGCGTCCGCCACATACCGGGCCACGGAGTAGTTTTCCCCGGGATCGGCCACGTCCAGCATATGGTGGGGGACGCCCTGCATTTCTTCTGCGGTGGGCTTGGCGGTGCCGATGTCCATGCCCCGGTAGACTTGCATGGAGTCGGCGGACACCACCTCCCCGCCGAAGCGCCGGGCCAGGGCAACCGACAAGGCGGTTTTGCCGGACGCCGTGGGGCCGCAGATGACAAGTATGTTAGGTTTCATAAAGACCTCCCGGCGGCCCCACGGCGGGGCCCCACGAAAGTGGGGCGGCGCGAAAGCGCCGTACAAGCGTTTTGTGGAGCAAAACCTTGGCGCCCCAATCGTAGTGCCTTATAGAATAACATAAATTGCCGCCGGATTCAATAGGGACAAAAAGGGGCAAAACGCCCGCCCGCCGCGCAGGGCGGCAGGCGGGCAGGTAAGGTTTGGCGGGAAATTACAGGGTGTTGGCGAAGTCCATGGGGACGTAAGTAACACCATCGTTCACATAGGCGTAGTGGGTCAGCTCAATGTCCTCCCCCCCGGCCACCTTGCAGGTGTACTCCTCGGGAGTGATGGTGTAGCACACATCGCCCTTGGCGACGTCAACAGATTTGTCGGCGGGATTCCAGGTGACGGTGTAGCCCTTGCTCTCGGCCACCTGGCGCAGGGGCACGTCGGGCAGGAACGTCTCAATGCGGTCGGTCCGACGGTTGATGTTGTGGGTCACGCAGGTCAGCAGCTTCTCATAGAGGTTGGAGGAGAGCTTCATCTCCCACTCGGACATCTGGATGCCCAGTTTAGTGACGTAGTCGGCGCCAGCCTCGCGGCTCTCGGCGTACTTGGCCAGCATGGTGGGGGTGGCGTCCAGCATCTGCTGATACATCAGGGCCTCCTGCTGCTTCCAGAAGCTCCGTACGCCGTTGCCGTACAGGTTCCGATCCAGCTGGCCCAGAGTGCACAGGCGCTTGAACATCCAGTAGGCGCCCTCGGGATTGTAGGTGTCCCCGTCCACCTTATAGGCGCCGGCGGTGTCGGTAATGCCGGAGAAGAAGGGGACAAAGACGGTGTGCTCGCCGTTGCCCAGGGCAATCCAGTCGATGGCGGAGCACTCAGCGGGCCAGTCGGGGAAGGTCTGGAGAATGTGGATCTGGGAGGAATTGGTGGTAGAGATGACGCGGTTGCCCTCCTGGCCCTCCAGCGTCACATCAATGGGGGTGCCCTCATAGCGGTAGCGGTAGATGTCCATCACGTCCAGGACGCTGACCTTCTCGGCATCGGGCTTGTAGAACAGGGGATAGAAGGTGTCGGTGTCATAGGTGTCGCCCGCCAGGGAGGGGGCCAGAAGCTTCATGCCGCCCCAGGTGCGCATATTGGAGTTGTCGCTCCGGGTGCTCTTGGTCAGGCTCTTGGACAGGTGATAGAGGTCGCCCTCCTTGACCGCCAGACCCAGCTCGTCAATCAGATCAAACAGGCCGTCGGAGTAGATGTAGCCGTCCTCGGGGGTGGCCTTGGGATCCACCAGACCCATCATGATGTGGTTGCCGAACACGGCCACCATATCGTCGGGCATCTTCATGGCGGCATAGTGATGGCCGCTGTAGATCTCCACGTACCAGGCTTCCTTCTGGTCGCAGATCATAACGGTGTTGGCCTCCTCGGAGCCGTACTCGTCCACGTAGCCCAGCAGCACGTCCACGGCGTCCCGGGCGGAGGTGGCCACGGCGGCCACAGCGGCGGGCAGAATGGCCTCACGCAGGCCGGGCTCCACGAAGGGGTCGGCCTCCCGCCACTCGGCGCAGGTGGAGGTGGAGACGGTACCGGTGATGCTCACGCCGTACTCGTTGGTGCAGGAGCCGGGGTACATGCCATCGTCACCCCGGGTGTAGTCGGGCACATAGGTGTACTGCCATGTGGTGGCGGGCAGGGGGATTTTAAAGCCGGTGGCGGTGTCCTCGATGAAGCGGCCGGGGACGTTGTCCACCCGGGGCTGCACCATGAACATCTTGTTGTAGTCGCTCTGTCCCTGGTCCTCACTGCGGGCAATCAGATAAGTGCCTTGGTCGCTGACGTCTTTGCCCACATAGACGCCGGTACAGGCCATTGCCGTGGTGCTCAGGAGCATGACGCTCGCCAGGAACACCGATAGAAGTTGCAGGATCCTTTTCATGGTGAAATCAACTCTCCTTTTCTGTAATAATGAACGGTTTTTCCCGTCCAATTCACCTTTACCCTATCATCATTGCACAAATTTCGGCGAAAGTCAAGCCAATTCCCCATGAAATTACCGCATGAAATCACCGCCGGATTCAATAGGGACAAATAAAGGCGCGGCCCCCTTGCTTTAGCAGAGTTTTCCTGATATAATATCCTGTTCTCTTAGAACCTGTATTCATAGCCGAAACCGCCGGATGACCGAGGGGTTTTCCCGTCAGGCAAGGCAAATTTTCG
>CAJTVM010000111.1 GCA_910579595.1 uncultured Oscillospiraceae bacterium | reverse complement strand
GACGCAGGGAAAAAGTATCCGGAATCAAGCGCCACGTTGTCGTAGATACAATGGGACTGCCTCATGCCATAGCCGTAACAACCGCTGATGTTACAGACCGGGATGGAGCCATTCAGATGATTCTTCTGAACCTGGACAACCTTTCCTGCGTAAAGAAGTTTCTGGTAGATGGAGGATACTCCGGCGAACGTTTTGCCAATCAGGTCAAGGAGATTTGCGGCGCACAAGTCGAAGTAGTAAAGCGCAGCGAATTACACAAGTTTGTTGTGTTGCCCCGCCGCTGGGTGGTAGAGCGTCTTTTCGGCTGGCTCGACAAATTCCGCAGACTTTGGAAAAATTGTGAGCGCAAACTCTTTATTTCTGCTCAGATTCTCACGTTTGCCCTCATTGCCATCCTCATTAGAAGATTTTAAACAGGCTCTAACAAATGGGGTGCAGTTCATTGTTTGGTCGATTTCTATTTTTGATATTTCAAAACAGCTTACCGGGAAATCCCGAAATCCTTCCATGTCCTTCAATTGCCCTAACGCTTCACTTGCTTTTCCCTCAGAGGAAAAAACGCCAATCAATTTTACCTCCTCATGCGTTCCACAATCGTCAGTCAAGTCATGGGTATGCCATAAAAGGAAAACATCTGATAGCGGTGTGTTCATATCGGACTATCCCTTCTTGTAACCATCTATTAAAGCCCCAATTTTTAAAAGTTGAAATATGGCAGTCCAGCATATTCTCCTGGTACTTCATCTTCGCAATACACATCGGTGAGAACTGTAATCAATCTTGATTGCTCTTTACAGACATATTGATTTAGATAATCAATAAAATCTTTTTCGCAATAACTCGCACCAACCTCACCATCCATCTCGACACGGTACTTTGCCGCATCAGGACTTTCATATAGCCAATCACAGCAAAAGTGTAGGCAGTATTGTTCAAGATTATCAGCTACTTCGTCTGGAACCGTGAATACACTTATTTCGCCATCCGCACTTAATAGTATATTTTTCACAAGTTTCCACCCCTGTCATCAATATTGAAACGCTCTATAAAGCATTCAAAGCATAGCACAGGAATATGAACAAATAAACCAGTTTTTTGAAATTCGGAATAGCGGAAGCGGCTGTCAATTCGACAAGGTTTTCTTGTGATACTTTACCGCACATGAGCATTGGAGCCGGGGTTGTCGTTGCCGTAGCCCTCCAGCAGATTGATAAGGCCCCATACGCCCAGGCCAGCGCCCAGCGCAATCACCAGGGTTTTCAAAACGTCGATTGCAGACTGAAAAAATGCCATAAGTACCTCCGAAAATTTTGAGATTTTTGAAGGCACATTTTCCCTTTCCTTTTATTCCGCCCTGCCCCTTATTCCTGGGCGGCGGTATCGTCCTCCTCCGATACGTCTACCTCGTACACGTCATAGACCTCGGAGGGCTTGGGTTTGAGCCGGGTGGACAGAAAGCGCGTGATGTCGAACGTGTTTTTCTTGTCCGCGTCGGCAAGGAACCGATAGTTGGGATGCTGGGTGATGTCGAACTTGTCCGAGAGGAACGGACGGACGCCCCGCAGTTGCAGGATGCACTTCCCGCCGTCCAGGACGGCCAGCTCGTCCACATCCATCAGGGCGCGGCCAAGATACCAGCGCTCGACATCTTCCTGGATGTAGCGGTCAAGGACGCGCTGAAACTCCGCCACGCTCTCGTCCCCATACTCCTGCTTGACCGAAAAGATCACGGTCTCGGTGGGATGGGCGGAGAGTACGGCATAGCAATCCTCCAGCACATCCTCCAGCATGAGCCGGCCAGACCAAGGCGCGGCGCTGGTCCTGCACTCGCAGAAGCCGTGGCTCAGGCCGAGCCTGTCTCCGCTGACGGCAGGCGGATGTCAAGATAGCGGAAGCCATCCTCAAGCTGCTGGCCAACGCTCCGGGCCTGGCACTTTGAGAAAAAGCCAAGCTGCACATACTGCGTCCCCGCATCGTGGGTGCCGGGGATGGACAGCCCGCCCAGGGGCATGTCGTCCGGCAGCCTTGCCATCCAGTCGGCGGAGCCGGCCACAGGGGCGTCGTTCACCTGCTCCGTCAACGGGATTATAAGCAGGGCAGCCACCGCAAGGAGCAGCGCCGCGAGGATGCCGCCAAATACCATCAGCAAGAACCGTATCCCTCTCTTTGGGGCTTTTGGGGTGTTCCGCATTGTTTCTCCCCCCTATACCCCAGGTACGCCCACCAGCAGGCATTTCATCTGTTGTTTTTCATAGTTTACTCGCTTTTGCTTATTTTTGCAAGAGACCTTGAAACAGCGGACGAGCATGAGGCAGTACTGAGCCCTTTGCGCGGCGCCGCAGCGGGGTGCGCATTGCACCGGCGGTTTCGGCTGTGAATACAGGTTCTTAAAGTCACCCGCGCATTTTCTTCAGACCATGGAAAAAGCGCCCATTCATCATCTCCACGAGGCCGTCCATCAGGCTGGGGGTCATGGCCCCGCCGGACAGCATGGCCAGCTGCCGCAGAGGCATATCCTCCAGCATGGCGTCGATGATCTTGCTGAACTCCTCCATCCCTTCTCCGCCGCCCATAGTCTTGGCCATGTTGGCCTTGACCTGCTTGACGAAGAACCGTCCCACAAAGCTGGCTTGAACCTCGCCCAGAGTGGAGTTGGTGGTGAAGGGGCGCAGGCTCCGCTCCGGGGGCACCGGGTGGCCCAGCACAATCTCAAACTGCTCCTTGGATACGGGCCATTGGCTGGCCGGATCGCAGTAGGCGGGGATTTTTTCGTTCAGCACCGTGTTGGGGGCCATCCCCCGAACTTTTACTGCCTGCGTCAGTCGGATGTCTCGGCTGGAGGAGCCAGCTTCCACCATGTATGTCCCACTGTCCACCCGCCAATCCTTGGCCTGGACGTCATAATAGGCGAAGGCGCGGCGATCCAGGGTCAGCTCCACCGTCCTGCTTTCGCCGGGAGCCAGTTCTACCTTGGCATAGTCCCGCAGCTCCCGCACCGGGCGGAATATCCCGTCCGCAGGCGGGGCCACGTAGAGCTGTACCACCTCTTTCCCGGCCAGCGTGCCGGTGTTCTTCACCGTGACCTGGACCGTCAGGCTGCCGCCCTCCTCCAGCTCCTGGGCGGACAGGGTCAGGTTCGTATACTCGAACTCGGTGTAGCTCAGGCCGTGGCCAAAGGGATAAGCTACCGCTTTCTGGGCTTTGTCATAGTAGCGATAGCCCACGTAGACGCTCTCCCGGTACTCCACGTTGCCGCCGTTCCCAAAAAATCCATGGCAGGGGGTGTCCTCCAGCGCCAGCGGCCAGGTTTCCGCCAGCTTGCCGCAGGGGTTCGCCTTGCCCAGCAGCAGATCCGCCACAGCGCTGCCGCTGTTCTGTCCGCCCAGGTACATCAGTAGAATGCTGTCCACCTGCTCCCGCCAGGGCAGCAGCACCGCCCCGCCGGTGCTGAGCACCGCCACGATGGGGGTTCCAGTTTTTATCAGCTCCGCCATCAGCCGGTTTTGGTTCTCCGGCAGATCCATGTGAACGCGGTCAAAGCCCTCGCTCTCAAAGCTGTCCGGCAGGCCCAGCATCACCACTGCCACATCCGCGCCCCGGGCGGTCTGCGCCGCCTGGGCGATCAGCGCCTCGTCTACGCCGCCCTCGGCCTCGAAACCGTGGGCGTATTTGTGTTTGGTGCCCCGCGCATCCAGCGCATCACACAGGCCGGTGAGCTGGGTGGGATTGATTTTACTGGAGCCGGCGCCCTGATACCTGGGATGGCGGGCGAAGTCCCCGATAACCGCCAGCTTTGTGCCCTCTTTCAAGGGAAGGGCGGAGCCCCGGCGCAGCAGAACCGCGCTCTCCCGAGCGGCCCGTCCGGCCAGCTCGTGGTGGGCTGCCTGATTGTAGGGCGTTTTGGTGTTTTGCGCCACCCGCAGGGCCAGCTCTACTATCCGGGCGGCGCAGGCATCCACCAGCGTTTCGTCCAGCCGGTCCTCCCGGACGGTTTGGACAATTTTATCATCGTTCCCATCGCAAGGCCCTGGCATCTCCAGGTCCAGTCCTGCCTTGATGGCCTCCACCCGGTCGTTCATGGCCCCCCAGCCGGTCATGATGGCCCCCTGGAAGCCCCATTCGCCCCGGGGCACATCGGTCATCAGCTCCTTGTGGTCGGAGGCGTAGGTGCCGTTGATCTTATTATAGGAGCACATCAATAGCAGATTGGGGTGCAAATGGATTGCAGATTCGTTCAGCTCATTACAAAATGCGGGGCTGTTTAAACCTGCCTGCTCCGGCGGTAGGCCATGGGTGTCTCCCCGGTGACCTGCTTGAACACGGTCTGGAAATGGCTTTGGGAGGAGAAATCCAGCAGCGCCGCGATATCCCCCAGTTCTTGGTCGGTGAACCGCAGCAGGCGCTTGGCTTCCGCCACCTTCTCCTGCTGGACGTACCGGGTGAGGGAAATTCCGGTTTCCTGCTTGAATCGGGTGCACAGGTAGGCCCGGGTGTACCCCAGTTCCCTGGCCATCTGTTCCGCCCGGATGGTAGTGAAGATGTTCTGGGAGACATACTGGGCGCACAGGCGGAAAAATCGGTCCTGTCCCGCCTGTGGCCCCCGAAGCCGCTCCACCCGCTGGGCGTAGTCGATCATCATCTCCTGGATCAGCTGCTCGATGGCGGCGGGGTCGGTCATAAGCTCCAGCTTCTGGATGTAGAGGTCGGAGACGAGAAAGGCGTCTTGTGGGTCCAGCCCGCCCCGGATGGCCGCCCGGGAGGACAATGCGGCGGTGCAGACACCCATGTTCCGCACCTGCCGCAGTCCGTCCTGGGCCATGCGGCCCGCCGCCACCCGGGGAGGGGCGGAGAACAGCTCCCGCAAAGTCTCCGGCCTGCCGTCCTCAATGTAGGAGGTGACCAGCTGCTCCCAGGCATAGCTCTGCCGCACCAGATGATGGGCGTCCGCGTCATCGGCGCTCTCCAGACGCTGTCGGGCATGGCTGGCGTGTACAGACTGCTGACTGTCCTCTGGGCGGATATCCAACCAGACCTGTTCCACCGGGAAAGGCTGGCCCCGCAGGGCTGTGACCAGGGAGGACAGCAGCCACGCCATCCGGTGGGCGCTGATGACCGGGGCGCTGCGCAGCGCCTGGGTATAGCCTTCCCGCTCCTCGGCTGGAACTGCCAGCAGGGCAAGCAGCTCGTCCAGTTCCCGCCCATCGCCCCGCAGCGCCCGAGTGGGGCCGAAGATCACCCGCAGCCCCGGCTCCACCGCCAGGAAGCCGTAAAATTGGTAGGCGGGAGTGGTGATGATCCCCGCCTCCGCCTCACATTCCAATATTTTGGGGATATACGGTCCTGCCGGATCGGGGTGCAGGGGGTAGACAGAGTAGAAGTAGAGTGGATCTTCACCCCGATACAGCCGGATTCCGGTAGAGCATGCCTTGGCAAGACTATGGCACCATGTGGTCAGGGCCTCTAAATCCACGGGATCACCGTCCTTTCTATAATATATGTATCATTTTTATAATACATTGTCAATCTGCTGTGATACTATGTTGATATCAAATTTGATTTTAGGAGGTTTTCACATGGGGAGGAGATATGACGCGGCGCTGTTGGAGTCCCTTCGCAAAGGGGCGCGGAAGGTGGAGAAGGACAGCATACCCATCCTGGTCAAGCCCATCCCGGAAGGGGGCGAGGACGGGGATATGGACCCCCGGCTGGCCAAGTCCATGCGTTTGATGCCGCTGCTGAGCCGATTTATGCCCAAGCCCAAGGCAAATGCCACGGTGGCGGAGCAGATCGCCATGCCCCGGAAGATGTTCGGGGAATACAAGGGAGATTACGTGGTGACGGAAGGAGTGGAAACCCGACACGTCACCGTAGAGAGCGCCGACGGCTATCAGGTGCCGGTGCGCATCTACAAACGCACCAACGCCGGACAGGGGCTGCCCATGCTGGTATACTATCACGGCGGCGGGTTCTTCGACGGCGGCCCGGATATCGTGGAGCAGATGTGCAAGGTGTTGGTGCGGGAGCTGGACTGCGTGGTGCTCAATGTGGACTACCGCCTGTGCCCGGAACACCACTATCCCCAGCCGCTGGACGACTGCTGGGCCGTTACCCGCTGGGCATTCGGCCACGCGGAGGAGCTGGGCGCGGCGAAGAAAAAGCTGGCCGTCTCCGGCGATTCCGCCGGGGGCAACCTGGCGGCGGCGGTCACCCTCCGGGACCGGGATGAGGGAACCGGTATGGTGGGGCTGCAGGCCCTCATCTACCCAGCGGTGAACATTGCCGGGACGCATACGGAGTTTTATCATGGGGTCGATCCAGCCAAGTATCACAAGAGCAAGCGCCATGGAAAGATGATCGATGCCATGTTCCGCATGATGGGAATGCTGGTCAGCGGCGGCGGTGGGAATATGCTGGACGATGTGTACTTACAGAGACACGAAACGCCGGAGCACATCTACGCCTCGCCAATCCTGGACGATTTCCATACCCTGCCGCCTACGCTGTTGCCCTTCGGGGAACACGATTTCCTGGTGTTTGAGGACTTCGCCTACGCCCGCCACGCGGTCAAGGCGGGGGTCAGGCTGAAAACCATCGTCTATCGGGGACTGGGCCATGGCTTTGCCGACCAGATCGGGGTCATGCCCCAGGGTGAGGATTTAATGGCGGAGATTGCCGCCATGATGCGGGAGGTGCTGTGAGATGCGGGTCGATCCACTGCCTTTGAAACGCGTGCTGCTGGCGGCAGCGCTGATCCTGCTGACCATGCTGGCGGTGGGCAGCTTTGCCGACTACCCCATCTCCCTGGCCCTGTATCATCCGGACAATCCGCTGGGACAACTGCTGGCGGGGTTTGGGGAGTACCCGGCGGCACTGGGCCTTGCCGCAGCCGGGGCCATGCTGCTGTCTGCCCGGAACCGGGAAAAGCGGCTGGTTGGCATATTGCAGGTGATCGCCGGATGTTGGTTTATCCTCTCCGGCGGGGCCATGGCAGTGGTGCTGCCCACGGGATATCTGGATATCCCTGTCTGGCTGGCTACGCTCATCGGCGTGGGCTGTACGGGGCTGACAGTGTGGGGGGTGCTGATCCTGTGCCGGGACGCGGATCGAAAAACTGTGCTTCGGGTGGCAGTTGCTTTCCTGCTGGTGATCTTCGCGGATATTTTAGTGGTGAACCCCATCAAGATCCCCTGGGGCAGGGCCAGGATGCGCTTGGTGGCAGCGACAGCCGGGCGTATTTCATGCCCTGGTGGCAGCCGGGCACCGAGCTGCGGGACGCATTGACTGCCGCAGGCGTGCCCAAGGAGGAGTTCAAGAGCTTCCCCTCGGGGCACAGCGCCAACTCCTCCATATTGATGCTTCTGACCCTGCTGCCGGTGCTGCGTCCGTCTCTGTCGCGGCAACGGACAATGCTGTTCGGTGTGGGATTTGGCTGGGCGGTGGCGGTTTCCCGCATTGTGATGGGGGCGCACTACCTTTCGGATACGGCGATGGGCCTTGCTGTGGGGCTGGCGGCGCTGGTGGTAATTTGCCGTCTGCTGTTTCCGGTGAGGAGAACAGCAGGGATAGCTTCAGCACATCCGATTTTATGACTTTGGCACCTTTGATGATTTCTTTCGTTTCTGGTGTTAAATTCTTTGCAGTTTGTATCTCGCGTCCGACAGAGCTGGGGTCAACGCCTAATTTTTCAGCGAAATTGCCGTAGGCGCAGGAATACACCCAGGTGAGGAACGTGTTTTCCGCCCTAACTCTGTCACGAGTTTTACTGCCGCATACAGGGCATAAAATCCATTTTTGTTTTCTCTTTACTATAAATGAGCAAATTCAGGAAATGCCGAAAGCAGCCCGGCAGAGGTGAAG